>JAGQYE010000097.1 GCA_020436225.1 Bacteroidota bacterium
ATTGCTGATGATATTTACAACAATCCACAACGAGAATATACTAAACAATTAATTGCTGCGATTCCAAAAGGAAAACTATCCGACATACAAGCAAGATTTTAATTGTCGAATTTCATCTTAATGTAACAATTTAAATCTTTTCTTATTTCAGACACAATTTTTTTCAAAAAATAATTGTGTAATTAATCTTTTAAGCAATATGTAAAAAAAAAGTCCTAACGGAAAAAGTTAGGACTTTGCTTGTGGGCGCACACGGATTCGAACCGCGGACCCTCCCGATTATAAATCGGGATGTTCTGAACTTTCAATAAGCTTTTTAATAGAAATTTTACTTTTCATTTTTTTAATGAAAGACTCGCGTTTTAAAGCATCTGATTTGTTGGAAAATGTTTCTACCCAAACAATTTTCCAATCTTTAGCTTTAGCAGTAAAACCACAATGATTAGAAAGATGTTTTTTTAGTCTATTTTCAACAGAATCAGAAGTAGAGCCTACATAAAATCTATCTAAAGAAGAAGAAAATAATATATAGCAAAAATGTTGCATACAATAAAAAAAGTCCTAACGGAAAAAGTTAGGACTTTGCTTGTGGGCGCACACGGATTCGAACCGCGGACCCTCTGCTTGTAAGGCAGATGCTCTGAACCAGCTGAGCTATGCGCCCTCTTGTTTTCACAAAAGCGAGTGCAAAGATATAAAATACTTTTTAGTAAACAAGTTAGTTTTGAAAAAAATGTGTAATATTTACATTAAAACTTTTTCGATTCGCTTATGTTCATCTTCCAAAAACGCAACAGGTGGAAAATAATCCTTTCCTTATTGGCCATAAGTATCGTTTTTTTTACACTTTGGTACACTCAACGCTTGGCTTCTTCTATTGCGAAAGAAGAAATTAAGAAAGTAACTGAAATTGCTGATGCTTATAAAGTGCTCAATAATGTTGAATCCGGAGAAATGGAATTATCAAAAGCGTTAGATAAAATAAAAGTAAACGAAACTATTCCTGTTATTTGGGCAAATGACAAAGGCGATATTTTAGCCTTCAAAAACTTTGACTCTTCGAGAATAAAAAAAGACCCTAATTATCTCAAAAAAGAAATGAATAAATTGAAAGTAAAAAAACAATTTATTATAATTCATTTATCAGATAAAATGCAACAGTTTCTTTATTATAAAGATTCCGATTTGCTGATTAGTATTCGAAAGTATCCGTTTTATGTTTTGGCATTGGTTGCCTTATTTTTCTTGATTAGTTATACAGCATTTACATCTGCACGAAGAGCCGAGCAAAATCAAGTTTGGGTAGGTTTAGCAAAAGAAACAGCTCATCAATTAGGAACGCCGTTGTCTTCTTTAACTGCTTGGATAGAAATTTTGAGAGAGAAATTGAGTTCTGAAGAAGATGATTTTATGTTTGATGAAATGCAGAAAGACATCGACCGTTTAGTGTTGATTGCCGAGCGTTTTTCTAAAATTGGTTCCATTCCAGAATTAGAGTTACATCGTGTTACCGATGTACTTCAAAATGCTGTTGATTATATTTCTAAACGCGCATCCAAAAAAATTCATATCTTCTTGTTGAAAGATACCAATACCAATTTATTTGCGTTGCTCAATCCACCATTGTTTGAATGGGTTTTAGAGAATTTAATGAAAAATGCTTTAGATGCGATGGACGAAAAAGGAGAAATCTATATCGGTGCCAAACAAATAGATGGACAAATAGTTATTGATGTTACGGATACCGGAAAGGGAATTTCAAAAAATAATGTTCAACAAATTTTCGAACCTGGTTTTAGTACCAAAAAACGTGGTTGGGGTTTAGGGTTAACCTTAGCACGAAGAATTATCGAAGAATATCATCATGGAAAAATTTTTGTAAAAGATTCTTCTCCTAAAGGAACCACTTTCAGAATTATTCTTAAAGCCGTTGAATAAGTAATTGTTTTTCTAACGTAACATAACTAAAGGTTTACTTGTTAAGACAACTAATTCTTCTATTTTTTTGTAATTTTGAACTTTATTTTTAATAAATCTCACAATGAAAGTTTATTTTGACAATGCCGCAACTACTGCAATAGATGCTGAAGTAGTTGATGCGATGCTTCCGTATTTACGTGAACATTTTGGCAATCCTTCTTCGCAATATTCTATTGGTAGAGATACACGCGCTGCCATCGAAGAAGCACGTAAAACGATTGCACAATTGATAAATGCACAAGCCAACGAAATAATTTTTACTTCTTGTGCAACGGAAGCCAATAATATGGCAATAAAAGGTGCTGTAAACGATTTAGGCGTTCGACGAATTATTACTTCGCCAATTGAGCATCATTGTGTCGAAAATACGATAGAATATTGTAAAGATAAATTAGAAATAGAAGTTGTTTTTGTAGATATTGATGATAAAGGAAATGTCGATTTATCGCATTTAGATAGCTTGTTACAAGCTTCTGATAAAAAAACGTTGGTTTCTTTGATGCATGCTAATAATGAAATTGGAACTTTGTTGGATGTAGAAAAAGTTGGCGCTTTATGCAAACAATATCAAGCATTTTTTCATTCAGATACTGTTCAATCATTTGCACATTTGCCAATTGATGTTCAGAAAATGAACATAGATTTTTTAGTGGCGTCTGCACATAAATTTCACGGACCAAAAGGTATCGGATTTTTATATATGCGCAAACAAAATAAAGTACATCCAATTTTACATGGAGGTGGACAGGAGCGCGGCTATCGTGCCGGAACAGAAAATGTATATGGCATTGTAGGAATGGCGTTTGCAGCACAAAAAGCGTATCAACATTTAGAAGAAGACAAACAATATATTTTAGGAATTAAAAATTATTTTTTAGAGCAACTACAAACTAATTTTCCCGGTATTGAAATAAATGGAAATACAGATGATAGAAGTTTATTTACGGTGTTGAATGTTTCTTTTCCTCCAAATGATAAATCTGCATTACTACTTTTTATGTTGGATATGGAAGGTGTATGTTGTAGTGGCGGAAGTGCTTGTAGTAGCGGTGCTTCTGTTGGTTCGCATGTAATTCACGCATTGAAGAAAGATGAAAATAGGGTGTCTATTCGTTTTTCTTTTTCAAAATATAATACAAAAGAAGAAGTAGATTTTGCGATTGAAAAGTTGAGGAAAGTGATTGGTTATTAGTTATTAGTTATTTGTGATTAGTTATTAGTGATTAAGTATTGTTTTAAAAAAAATCTACTAAAACCATACTACTACTTATCATCACTCAGCTTTTCGAACAAGCCTAATTCTTTATTTTTTCTTACGTTATTCCAATGAAAAATTTCTCCATTCATTGCGATATATATACCATAAGGAAGTGTTTGTACATATGCCAAAGCAGCTCCAAGATTAAATAATCCATCAGAACTACCAAATTTATATGGTATCATTGCGCCTGTTAAAACGATTGTTTTATTGTTGACTTTTTCTGCCAACAATTTTGCTGTTTCTACCATCGTATCGGTGCCATGTGTAATTACAATTTTATCTTCTTCGCATTGCAAACAATTATAAGCAATAATGTTTCTGTCTTCTTCCGTCATCTCCAAACTGTCAATCATCATTAGTGTTCTGATGTTGACATCTAATTTACATCTTCCTAATTCTAACATTTCAGGTAGGTGCGTGTCTTCAAAAAATAGCTTTCCGTTCAATTCGTTGTATTCTTTATCAAACGTTCCGCCTGTTATAAATATTCTGATGGACATATCGATGTTTTAAGTTGAATTTCGTTTATCTATTCTTCAATGACAAGTGTATTCGGAATAGAATCGTGCCAGAAAGTTTTATTCCCAAATAAACCACTAAGAAATTCAAAAGGAATATATCTACACAAAAACCGTAAGATACATTGCATAAAAGATAATTCAGAATTGGTTGTAGAAATTACTTTTGTTTTAGTAAAATATTTACCTATCGTTTTTCCGAATTTATATTCTAATAATACACAATAAAACATATATAATCCGAATAAAGCAAAAATTCCTATATTGTTTAGTGTTACGACTTCGCCTTTAATATCGTAAAATATTTCTTTTTCTGCGATGAACGTAAACAGCAAACTGACAAAAAATAAATCTAACGTGAAATTGATAAATCGTTTGGCTAAAGATGCCGGAATATTCAGTTCTTTTTGGTTGAATTCTGCATCTAAAACTTCGGTGTATTTAGTGTATTGAAAAGGTGCTTTAGGTGTGTAACCGGTATCAAATTCGTTTACTGTTCCACAATCTAAGCATCGAACTTGTGTTCTGCTAAATTGTTCATACGATTTACTTCCGCATTGGCTACATATAAAAGTATTTTGGCTCATTTCTCTTATTTAAACAGATAGAATAAATTCCAATGTATCTACATTGTCGGCATAATCAGATAACGATGGTTGCTGACTTTTTCCAAATGGAATTGTATCTTTTCCTATTATACATTGGATATTTTCTTGTTGTAGTTTTAAATTATTTTCGACTTCTTCTTTGTGCTTATATCGTTCATAATGCAAACAAGCAATTGGTGAATACAAACTTTTATTCTCAACTATATTTATAAAATCAACATCTAACATCGGAATTTGGTTCATTAAATAAATGGTACGTTGATAATCTAAGTTGTTCATGTATTGCGTATGCTCCATTAAATTTCGTTGTTTCTCAAATCCTATTTTTAAAATTTCCAAATCCATATTTTCAGGAACATAAATTTTCGATACATTACGACAACCCAATCCAAAAAAATCAAAAATATCATCAGACAAAGCTTCAATATCTTGGATTGTTTCCGTTCCATCTAAGATGGCAACAGCATTTCTGTGTTTTCGAATAATGTTTTTGTATTTTCCGAAATAATATTGAAAATGTTGAGCTGCTGTATTGCTTCCGGTGGCAATAATGGCATCAAAGTTTTTTAAGCGTTCGCAATATTCAATTTTATCAGAAAAAGATTGATCAATTTCAATTAATTTATTCAACAAAAATGGTAGCAAAATCTTGTCTTTTTCTGAAAGCTTAAGTTGCAATTTGTTGCCTGTAATTAAAACGCATAAAATATCGTGGAAGGCTACTAAAGGAATATTTCCTGCTGAAACGATGGCAATTGTTTTTACTTTGTCAGTTAATGAAAGAGTATAATTCTTTAACCAGCTTGTTAATTTTTCAGCATTTAAAAAATAGGTAGCAATATTAAAAAGTGCTTTTTCTGTATTTTTTTTAGTAAACCAATTGTTATAAACATAAGCTCGATGTACTTCTGCTTGCAATTCTTCGGGATTATCCAATAAGTAATTGCCCAATTTTGCGAATGTTTCTATATTGTTACATCTGTTCATTAACACAAAATTATTAATAATTACTGCTTAAATCTGCTATCTATGTTTATTTTTGTATCAAACTTGTATAAAAAATGGCTATCAAGATAACTGACGAATGTATTAATTGTGGTGCTTGTGAGCCGGAATGCCCGAACAATGCCATCTATGAAGGTGGAATCGAATGGGCAATTGCCGACGGCACTAACGTAAAAGGAGATTATGTTTTGATGGATGGAAGTGTAACAAATGCTGATACAAAACATCAACCTTTCTCTAATGATATTTATTTTATTGTAACTGATAAATGCACTGAATGCAAAGGTTTTCACGAAGAACCGCAATGTGCTGCTGTTTGCCCTGTAGATTGTTGTATCGCTGACGAAGATAATGTAGAATCTGAAGAAGAATTATTAGCGAAGAAAGATAAGATGCACTTGTAATTTTTGTTGCACTTTAATTCATTCAAATTTATTTCTACTTTCTAATCTTTTTAAATCTTGTTCCTTACTTTAGGAAGAATGGAATTTTTGCATTGAATGTTTAATTCTGTTCCACTACTTCTTGTTGCTCTTCTGTAAGAATAGTTTCACTTCTGTAATAAAGATAAGCCAAGAAAATGCTGGCTGTGTTCAATAAATGCCATAATGCATGACCTTGAAAAACACTTTGTGGCGAACAGAGTTTGTTGGTGATATCCAATATCCAAATGCTGGCTGCAATAACTAGAGTTATGCCGGAAGCTTTTAATAAACTGATGATAGAAGTAGAATTTCTAACTTTTGCAATCAGCACAAAATTAGCGATGAAAAAAGTCAACGTTAATGCAGGAAAGGTAATGTTGATTGGTAATCTCCATAAAAAGAAGAAAAACAATAGTTGCATAATTATCGCACTAACAATAAAGAACGAATTTGAAACATATACTTTACCTCTAAATTTTATGGTTGGAAATAATTTGAATAAAGAATAAGCAATAAATGAAATCAACAAGAAATACATACCTGTTTGATCTAATTTTTGAAAGAAGAATGTGAGTGTTGCATGATACATAAAACTTCCGATGCCTAAATACAAAGCAGAAGCACCAATTAAGTATGAAAATCCCGGAAATTTTGCCAACATATTTTTTACTTCTTTACGATGTTCATATTTTAAATCGTTTTTTGCAATGCTAATAAATATTAAACCAATTATGATATAGCCTAAATTCGACCAAGTGTTTGATGGTTGCACAATGAGTTCATCAAATCTATTTAATTCACAAAAGTTGGTAGCATTGCCTAACGCTTGTCGCCAAGAAGCCCATGGATCAACATATTGATTCAACTTATATAAAATAAATAAACCGGATGCAATTAAAATGGTACCAAAAAACGGCCATGAAAAAACACGTACTCTGTGGTTATGTAAACTAAAATTTTCTTTGAATTTATCGAAATCTAAAACCGGCATTTGTTGAAATTCTATTTAGGTGGTTAATGTTACTAAGATACTTAATAAACCAAATCAGATAAAATTCTGTTTGTTAAAAGCTTATTAAAAGTTTTAAATAAAATTATTCTTTAAAATATATTAATGTAATTCCTAATAAAAGAATGTCAAAATTATAGATTCGCATAAAAAAATAGGTCAATACTGCGAAAGCAATTAATAATAAAAAGAGCCATTTGTCGAATTGTTTAGTGAAAATTCCAAGCACAAAACAGAGTTGTGTTACGAATAAAATATAAAATAGAAAAGTAGCAAGTGTAGTGTGTTCAATTAAAAAAGTAGCAATTTTATAACTAATATGTTGCGGATATAAAGTTGCTAAATCAAGATGTTGATGCATTAAGATAGAAGAAAAATTTTCGGGATTTTGCAGGCTGCCATTGACAAATTTATGGTAGGCAGAAATAACTAAAATGTAAATCAAAAAATACCTGCCAAATTCTATCATCAAATGCGCATTCTTTTCCTTTCTAAAACATAAAGGCAATAACGCTACAAAGTTGCAGGAGATACTTTTGGTATGCGAACAAGCATAAAGTTGAATGGTGAAACACTTTACAAAAAAAAGCAACAGCAATAAAGAAGCCCAAATCCATCTTTGCTTCCGAATAAATAAGCAGACAATAATCAACAATAAAATCCCAAAATCTAAACACCAACTTATTAAATAATGCTGGTTTATAAATTGAGGAAATTGAAGCAACAATGCCAGCCAATACGTGTAGTTTGTGCCAGCCGCTTTTATCGGCGATGAATAAGAATCTATCAACATAGTGCCACTATGCATTCGATATAAATAAAGCAACAAGAAATATCCAAAAATAATTTTAGCATATTTATCAATACTGATATGTGTTGCTGTCGGGTTCACTTTTTGAATGTTATTAGTGTACTTGATTTCTGCGTTTTTGAAAAAGTTGGTGGTGTATATTTATATGCAACAGTTTTTACTGTTACTTCATTTATTTTATGATGTACAATTTGTTGCTCTAAATAGTTGATAAACCAAGTTGGGAATTGTTTTGTATTTATAGAATCATTGGCAATAGCTTTTATCCAATATTCTTTTGAGGAAATAGGAATATACGACCTGATTTTCTCCATTTCCTTTTCTTGGTTATCTATATATTGATGTTGATATAAATGAAAATACGTATTAAAAGTATGTTGAATAGTGGCTTCTTGCCAAATAGGAATTTTTGCCAGATTTAATCTTTCTCCATCAATATAAAACTCAACTTGCGTTAATGTATCCGGTTTGTATTCAGGATAAGAATACATATTCCAAACATACCAAGGAAAGCAATTATTTTTTTTGAGATAAAAAAAATGTTGGCAAACAATAAACAATAAGACGAACACAAACAACCATTTGTTTTCTTTAAAAAGACGAAAGAAATAAGTTTGTTGTAGCTTGTTCATTATTTAGAATACTGCTTTGAAAAAGTGAAAACACATCATCAAAACCAGAATAATTTTAATGCCACTCGTTAGCAAAAATCCAATAAAAGATCCTACTCCAGATTTTAATGCTGTATCGAATTTTTGTCCATCTATCAACTCACCAACAATTGCGCCTAAAAACGGACAAATAATAATTGAAATTCCACCAAAAGGAGAGAAGATAATGCCAATCAAAATGCCCACAAAACAACCTCGAATGCCGGCTTTTGTTCCACCAAATTTCTTCGTACTCCAAATCGGAATAAAATTATCTACAATTAAAACAATGATGGTAATTAGTGCGTAAATTATCATTAACCAAATTGGCAACTCCGCAGTTTTTTCTAATCCAAGATAGGCAATTAATAATGCACAATAAGCAATAGGCGGACCGGGAAGCGGCGGCAACACGCAACTGACTAATCCAATTACTAATAAAATAATTCCAATGGTTATGAGAATGCTAACTTCCATTTTCTTTTATTTAGTTGGCACTATTAGTAATGCCGTTCAACTCTTTTCCTTCTATAATTATTTTATATCCACTTTGTTTAGCCATATAAAACAACAATTCAAATAATTCACTTCGTTGCTCTTCTGCTTGTTTTATCAGCTCAGTATTTAGCGCTTTTGCTCTTATTTTCTCTTTTGCAAGTTGATTGAGTTTACTTAATTCTGCTTCATTAAAACTGGTAAACAATCCTGTACTTAAGTTTTTAAATTTTATATCGGTATCTATTGCTATAATTTCAGGTTTTGGTAGTTGTTGTATAACAATAGTTTTGTCTTTTTCGTTCGTTGAAATTTTTAAATTTTCTAAATTATAACCCACCGAAACTTTAGCATCTACTTGTACAATCGCATCTTTTCTAAATCCGGGAAAGTCAATATAATCAAAATCTTTATAATTCATCAACTCTGAGAAATTGCCTTCAACAGCTACCAATTTTAGTACTTTTTGAATTCGGTTGATAACAATTGTACTATCTACTTGTGAGTTGTCTTTGGGCTTAAATAAATCAGCAACAAACAGTTTAAAACTCAAGAATAAGACAACAATAATCAATATTGTTATAATGATATTTTTCGATTTCGATTGCATAGTCAAACATAAATAAAAAATAGAAACTATGCGAGTGAATTGACATTCATTTCACTAAAAATCATAAATCATTACCTATCTTTGCAACATGAGTAAACCCGTAATATTAGTAACTAACGATGATGGAATTATTTCGCCCGGAATAAGAGCTTTAGTTGAAGTTGCTCAACATTTTGGTGATGTCGTTGTAGTTGCGCCGGATAGTCCACAATCCGGAATGGGACATGCCATTACTATTCACGATCCTTTACGCATACAAAAAGTTTCAATTTTTGATGATTTAGGAATTCCGGCATATCAATGTAGTGGAACTCCGGTCGATTGCGTAAAAATTGCTATTGATAAAATCATAAAGCGCAAACCGGATTTATGTGTGTCAGGCATCAATCACGGTTCCAATGCTGCCATAAATGTAATTTATTCCGGAACGATGTCGGCAGCCATGGAAGCAGCAATCGATGGCATTCCGGCAATTGGATTTTCTATATTAGATTATACTTTTGATGCTGATTTTAGTGCAGCTAAAGTATATGCAAAATCGATTATTCAAAATATGATGAATGTAGGTTTATTGCCTGATGCGTTGTTGAATGTCAATATTCCAAAGTTGCCTTTAGATGAAATAAAAGGTATAAAAATTTGCCGACAAGCTAATGCTAAATGGAAAGAAGAATTTGATGAACGTCGCGACCCAAGTGGAAAAAATTATTATTGGCTAATAGGAAATTTTGTAAACAACGACCAAGGTGAAGATACTGATGCTTGGGCATTAGATAATGGCTACGTTTCAATTGTACCGGTTCAGTTTGATTTGACACATCATCATGCTATTTCTTTTATTAATAAAAATTGGAATTTATGAATACACAAGAAACAAACAAAAAATTCTTAGATAAGATAGATACAATATTAATTGGTTTTATTTTAGGATTGCTATTTCCTATGTTGATGTTCGTGTTATTGTATTTATTTAAGTTTAAAAACTTAGGATACGATTGGAATGAATTTATTCATAGTGTAAAACAAGTATCAATTTTACCTTCATTTATTCGCAATAGTGTTTTCCTCAATTTGCCGTTTTTCTTCTTGTTTAATTTATTGCAGAAGTTTAATCTATGTAAAGGTATTTTTGTTGCGTCTTTGTTGTATATCATTGCGATGTTGATTGTCAGATATGCATTATAGATTGACACTTCACAAATAAACCATGAAATATTTTATTATTGCAGGCGAACCATCCGGAGATTTACATGGAAGTCTTTTAGTAAAAGAGATTTCAAAATTGGATGAACAAGCAATATTTAAAGGTGTTGGCGGAGAAAAAATGCAGCAGTCTAACGTTGAACTTCTATTTGGATTAGATAGTTTGGCGTTCATGGGATTTTGGGAAGTGATAAAGAATCTATTTACTATACTACTCAATTTTTTCAAAATCAAAAAATCAATTTTACATTTTCAACCTGATGTCGTAATCTTAATTGATTATCCAGGATTTAATTTGAGGATGGCTAAATGGTGCAAGAAGAAAGGATTTAAAGTCGCCTATTATATCTCGCCAACGATTTGGGCATGGCACGAATCAAGAGTGGAGATAATAAAAAAATGCGTGGATTTAATGTTGTGCATTTTGCCATTTGAGCCAGATTTTTATCAAAAACATCAATATCAACATGCACATTATGTCGGACATCCTCTTTTAGATATTATCGACATCAACACAAACAAATTACAATCTTCAACTGCCAATAAAAAACATATTGCCCTTTTACCTGGCAGTAGAAAACAAGAAATATCCAACCTATTGCCAATAATGTTAGATGTTGCCAATAATTTTCCAAACGAAAAATTTGTTATAGCAGGTTTATCGAGGTTGACAAATTTTTATATAGATTCAATTCCCCAAAATGTATCCTTTCATTTCGATGCAACTTATGAAACGCTTCAACTTGCTAAAGCAGCATTAGTTTGTAGCGGAACAGCAACATTAGAAACGGCTTTGTTTAATATACCGCAAGTGGTAATGTATAAAACATCTTGGTTGAATTATCAAATCGGGAAACGCTTAGCTAAAGTTCAATTTATTTCTTTACCGAATTTAATTGCGAATCAAAAATTGGTGGACGAATGGATTCAAGATGATTGTACTACAACAAACTGTAAAACTTCATTAGAGCATTGCTTAAATGTTTCCGGAAATAATTTTTATTCTTCATTATTTGAAAAAATGGAGAAAAGAGAGGCTTCACAAAATGCGGCAAGTTTAATTTTTAATTTAATTGCTTAATTTTTTCCTATATTTGCGCACGATTTTTTTATTGGGGCATTAGCTCATTTGGCTAGAGCGCTACGCTGGCAGCGTAGAGGCGATCGGTTCGAATCCGATATGCTCCACTAACTAAATTTGGAAATGTTCCCCAACTTTCAAAGTTTTTAAAGCACCATCCAACTGCATATTTTTTTCAATAATTCTTATCGGTTCTGATGCCGGTTCATCACTCAAATCGAAAGTACCATAATGCATCGGAATAAATGTTTTTCCTTGTAATTCTTGAAACGCTTGAATGGCTTCTTCCGGCGAAATATGAGCCCATTTCATTACATAACGTGGTTTATATGCTCCAATTGGCATTAAACAAAAATCAAAATTTTGATAATGTTCTTGAATTTCTTTAAAATGTTGGTCGTAAGCTGTATCACCTGCGAAATATATTTTTTTGTCAATAATGCTTAATGCAAAACTTCCCCAAAGTGTCGTATTATAATCTGTAATAAAGCGACGATTCCAATGTTTAGCAGGCAAAAAATCAATCGTAATGGATTGTGTATTGTAGCGTTGCCACCAAGCCGCTTCTTGAATTTTTGTAAACCCTATTTTTTGAAGCATTTTCTCGAAACCAAGTGGACATAAAACTTCAACCTTAGGATTTTGCTTACATAATTTTTTCAATGTAGGAATATCTAAATGATCGCGATGTCCGTGAGATAAAATAATATAATTGATATCCTTAAAATCTGAGATATTGCAAGGCAATGGATGTTTCCGTTTTAGTAACGGCGTTAATGAATAAAAAACAGGATCGGTTAATATTTTTATTTGTTGTAGTTGGATATAAAAGGAAGAATGTCCCAACCATGTAATACAATCATGTGTTGAATTTAAGAATGTGTTATTCTTAAATACTTCAGGCACAAACTTATCAGATTTTTTTTCTTTACGTTGAGGATTTTTGTTGACCATCCACATAAACAATTTAGAATAAGGTGGATTTTCTTTAGATTCATTTAAGATGTATTGACCGTCAATACATAGATTGCCGTTCTTATCATCTTTAATAAAAGGCAAGTTGACGTTATATTTTATTTCTTTCTTCATAGCAAAAAAAAACCTGTTAGTAAATCTAACAGGTTTTTTTATAAATAGTTTATTCTAAATTATTTTGCAGGATAGAAATCAACACGTCTGTTTGTGTGGTGTTGACTTTCTGTTGTTGCATCTTTCACTAATGGATCTGTTTTTCCAACAGGTAATTTAATGAATCTGTCTTCAGAGATTCCATAATTATCTTTCAAGAATTTAATTGCAGCATCTACACGTTTGTCAGATAATTTTTGATTGTATTCTTCAGAACCTCTTGTATCTGTATTTCCTTTTACATTTACTTTCAAATCTGGATTAGTTGCCATAATTATTCCAACTTTCTTCAATTCTTTTGATGCAGAAGCTGTTATATTTGATTTGTCGTAATCGTAATAGATAGAAGTTAACAACCAAATTTTTTCGTTAAGTGCGTTAATTTCTTTCTTAATCTCAGTATCATCATACTTAGTTACTACCGGAGCTGATACTGAATCTGTTCCTTTTGCTACTTCCGGAGCAGGAATTACATTTTTGCAATCTACGATTGGATAGTTAGGTGAAGAATATGGTTCCGGATCTATTGAATCTGGGCAACCATCTTTATCACTGTCTAATGTTACACCATGAGCGTCAACAGCATATCCGGCAGGAGTAGTAGGTTCTTTATCTAAGATATCTAAAACACCGTCTTTATCTGTATCTTTCAAGTTAACATCCGGTTGTTTTTGATTTGCCATAATAAAGGCAATTGGATTTACCCATTCAACATGTTCTTTTTGTGAACCGATTCTTCCAAATTTATAAGAGAAGTTAACATTCATATAAGCATAAGCATCTCTATTTATTTTAGATAATGAGTTAATAGTTTTGCCACCCGGATCTACTCTTGATTGGAATTGGAAAGCATCTAACTTATCTGAGTTAGTAAAGGTAAAGTTACCTTCAATACCTAAGTCAAATGATTTAGTCAATTTAAACTTCATACCAAAACCTAATGGGAAAACGATTTCTGTAAATTTATTGGTGAAACCTCTTAAATATGCATTGTTTGCAATAGGTTTGTCATCTTTTACGTTATAGATTTGAGATGAAGTACGAATTAAACCGATACCAATTTTAGTATAGAATGCAAATTTTCTGGATTTTACAGGTTTGCCTGTAATTTGTGAACGAATAAATTGATTATAACCCATTCCTAAACCTAACCAGTCAATATAAAAATTGACTGAACCTTGATGGAAAACACTAGTTTTGAAATAAACCGGACCATCTGCAGTTGTTCTTTCGGGGAAAAGTTGCTTCCAATATTGTCGTTCTTCAGCAAAACCACCTTCTTGTACTGTTCTTCCTAATAATTTACCAAGTGTATAGTCGATGTTTAAACCAAATGCACTATTGAACATTTTTGTCAAACCAATTCCGGCGCCCCATTGGATTTCACTTGGTTTTTTAAATTGGCGAGCCCAATCGTAGCTTCTAATATCTGTAAATGGAGTTGTTGCACCAAAATGTACATTTAAACTCCAATCTTTCAAATATTTTTTGGCTTCTACGTTGTAATATTTTTTATCAAATTTTGGGTCTTTAGAATCATCTCCGGGATTTGCATAGACATCAACGCTTGAGTTTTTCTTATCTCGTTTGCTTTTTTTATCTTCTTTTTGAGCATAAATTGAAGATGTAAAGCCTAAGCAAAATGTCAATAGTAGTAAGTAGACAATTTTTGTTTTCATTTTGGTTTATTTTTACAATGTTAAAAGTAGTGAATTTTTTGATTAATGACAAAGATTATCCAATAATTTAATAATTATTCAATATAATCCAAGTCTTTTCCAAAAGTGTCTTCTAATTGCGACCATGCATAAAGCGCAATTGAGATGCAAATAATGCCAACTAATATATTCGATAAAGGAGTAGATAAGCTCAAAGAATCTTTAAAAGTCAAGTATAAAAAATTGATGAGAATGACAGAACCTCGAACAAAATTAGGTGCTGTATTGCTAACTGTTGAACGGATATTGATTCCAAAGGATTCGGTAGCGATACTCATAAACACAGCCCAATAACCAATGGCTATTCCAAGTAAAAAAATCATAATGTAATAGACTAACATGCTAATTCTTCCAACAATAAAAAATAATATGATTAATATGATTAATGTTGAGATAGAAAGTAAAATGGTCTTTTTCCTGCTTTTAAGATAATTAGAAAGTAAACCGCTGCCTACGTCGCCAAAAGTTAATCCGGAATACATCGCTAAAATTGCATAAACGGCAACTTGTTTTTTATCAGGATAATGTAAGCCGAAGGCATCAGCTAATTCAGGCGCATATTTGGCATATAATTGTACGACATACCAAATCGGAATAGCTAATGCGATCACGCATAAATATTTTTTTAGCTTTTTACTGTTTTTTAATATGATAGAGAAATTACCTAAGTTGTTTGTTTTAGTTCTTACATTCTTATACATACCGGATTCAAAAATACTGATTCGCAATATCAATAAAATAAAACCCATGATGCCGCCAATAAGATAGCAAAGCCGCCAATCTTTCAACCATAACACTAACACACAACCAAACACAGCTCCAAAAACACCAAACCCGGCAACAAACGCAGTGGCGATTCCACGTTTTTCTTTATTTAAACTTTCGTTGACTAACGTAACGCCTGCACCTAATTCGCCAGCCAATCCGAAGCCTGCAATAAAACGCAGGAGTTCATAATGTGTAATGGAATGAACAAATGAGTTTAAAATATTTGCAATGGAATAGGTTAAAATAGAACCAAACAAAACAGAAATTCTTCCTTTTTTATCACCTAAGATTCCCCAAAAAATGCCGCCCAATAACATGCCTAACATTTGCCAATTGTCTAAGCGTAAGCCAATACTTTCTAACATAGAATCATCAACACCAAGACTGCGAAGGCTGCCAATGCGCACCATTCCGAAAAGTAATAGGTCGAAAATATCAACGAAATATCCTAAGGCAGCAACAATGACTAATAAGGTTACTCCTTTGTTTTGCAGGTCGGAAAAGTAAGGCGTTTTTTTTGTCATAGATATTTATTTTTTGATCGGAATTTTATTTCAGAAAATCTTGCATGAGTTCAATCGTAACTTTTGGATAAAGATTTAAACAAAAATGACCACCACCAATTTGATGATAAGGCTCATTAGGCGGAGCAATAACTTTATCGGCTTTATCGTGAATACGTAATGGATTAGGTAATGTTGATTCTATCGGTTTTTCATACAACATTTGTGTCATTAATGCCAACTGATTATTTGAATAACTCTTAAAATTATTCATAATATATGCTTGTATTTTTTTGTAATCTTGGTCTTTAATCTGTTTTAATAAATACGTTTTTATAAAGTCTGTTTTTATTAATCCAGTAATAGCACTAAGTTGCGTTATTCTAGGAAATTTTGGAAACGTATGTTTTACTTTTCCAGTATCATGAAATGCCGCAACCATACAAATTTCTGTGCCAATCATTTCTCTAATTTGAAAAGCAAAATAACCACCCATAGAATGACCGATTAATTTATCGTCAGCCGTAATATTATATCTTCGAATGAGTTGATTTGCAAACTGCTTAACCGTTATAAATGGAAATGAAAATTGATTTAGCGTTTTTCTATAATCAATATGAATGATTTCATAAGTTTTTAAAAATGGAATAATTTCATTGAAACAAAACGTGTCTTCACCAAAACCCGGAAGCAATAAAATTCGTTTTTTCATTTTACAAACATACTTATTCTTTTATTATTTTGATAAACGAACGAAACTAAAAAAAATGTATTTTTGTGTATGAATACTGTACGTTTACCTGCGGAATGGGAGCCACAAGATGCTATTCTAATTGCGTTTCCAAGTGCAAAATCTGATTGGTTTACTTATTGGGATGATATTATTTCTTGCTATGTGAATATCATCAAAGTGCTAGCTTCCTATCAACCATTAATAATTATTTGTGATAATGAAGATGAACTTCGTACCTTTTTAAAAGACCAAGATTTATCCAATATAAAAATTATAAAACAAAATATAAATGATACTTGGACGCGCGATTATGCCGCTATAACCGTTCAACGAGATGAAGAATTTGTATTGTATGATTTTATGTTTAATGGTTGGGGTTTAAAATTTGCTGCTGATAAAGACAATCAAATCAACAAACATTTATGGGAAACCGGGCTTTTTAATGCCAAAGAAAAAATTATTCAAGATTTAGTTTTAGAAGGTGGAAGTATAGAAAGTGATGGAAAAGGAACATTAATGACAACGTCTAATTGCTTACTTTCTCCAAATCGAAATCCTCATTTATCTAAAGATTTTATTGAAGAAAAAATGAAAAATATTTTTGGTTTACAACAAATACTTTGGTTAGAGAACGGCCATCTTGTTGGCGATGACACCGATTCACATATTGACACATTAGCGCGTTTTTGTGATGAAAATACTATAGCTTATTTACAATGCACCGATCCAAATGCTATGCATTATGCTGATTTTAAAAAAATGGAAATGGAATTAAAAGAGTTTAAAACTTTAGATGGTAAACCTTACGAACTCGTTCCGCTTCCATTAACTGAAGCTATTTTTGCTAAAGATGATAATAGACAATTGCCGGCTTCGTATGCCAATTTTTTAATTATGAATGATGTGGTATTGATGCCGACTTACAATGTGCCACAAGATGCTGTTGCTTTAGAACAATTACAAAAAGCATTTTCAAAATCAAGTAAAAGAGTAGAAGGCATTGACTGTCGCGCATTGATTTTACAACATGGCTCATTGCATTGTATTACCATGCAATTTCCAAAAGGTTCTATAAAAATGAACTAAGAAAGAGTGAAAAATAGTTAATTAAATTTCTTGAAATGAAAGTAGGAATCGTACAACAAAGCAATACGAATGATATTCAAAAAAATATAGAAAAAAGTTTGAATGGAATTGCAGATTGTAAACAACAAGGCGCTGAACTCGTTGTACTGCAAGAGTTGCATTGTGGCATTTATTTTTGTCAAGCTGAGGAAACAAAAATGTTTGATTTAGCACATCTGATTCCAAATGATACCACACAAATTTTTGCTGATGCTGCCAAGAAAAAAGAAGTTGTTTTAGTAACTTCTTTATTTGAAAAACGCGCACCAGGTTTATATCACAATACGTCTGTTGTTTTTGAAAAAGATGGAAGTGTTGCCGGAAAATATCGCAAAATGCATATTCCTGATGATCCGGCTTATTACGAGAAATTTTATTTCACGCCGGGCGATTTAGGTTTCAAACCTATCCAAACTTCTGTTGGGAAATTAGGTGTGTTGGTGTGTTGGGATCAATGGTATCCGGAAGCTGCACGCTTAATGGCATTAAATGGTGCAGAAATGTTGATTTATCCAACGGCAATTGGTTGGGAAAGCACCGATGGACAAGAAGAAAAAAACAGACAATTCGATGCTTGGCAAACTGTACAACGCGGACATGCAGTTGCCAATGGTTTGCCTGTAATATCAGTAAATAGAGTAGGACAGGAGCCGGATTGGACAAACGTTACTAATGGCATTCAGTTTTGGGGACAAAGTTTTGTTGCCGGCCCACAAGGCGAGCTTTTATTTACAGCACCAAGTGATAAAGAAGTCAACGCAGTAATTGAAATTGATAAACAACGCACCGAAGATGTGCGTCGCATTTGGCCTTTTTTAAGAGATAGACGCATCGATGCTTATCAAGATATTTTGAAAAGATATGCTGATGAATAAAAAAGCATTTTAGCTTTTATTATTTTTAGTTTTTAAGTAGTCTGATTAATGCTATGATTAGTTAGTTTAAAAAAATATTTTCTAATAATAGAAAAGCTTACATTTATTTCTTTGACTTAATAAGTTGTGATTTTGCTTTCTTCGTTGAATCGCCTAATTTATCGGAATCGATATTATCTTTCTTCACATCTTTTGATTTAATTATAGGGAGTTTTTTTTAGAAAACCTTCAGGTGGCAACTCAAATTCATTTAGTTCCATAGTGATTATGTTTTATAAAAATAAAATTACTATAGTTTCATAAATGATGAAAACTTAATTAGTATTCGTATGGTTTTGCTGAGAATTCGTTCAAAAATCTACGAAACACGTTTTAGCATACTGTCGTGAATTTGAGATAAGGTGGTTTTTAAATCGTATTTAAAATCCCAATTTGGATAGTGTTGCTTGAATTTTGACACATCGGAAATATACCAAATATGGTCGCCAATTCGGTTGGTTTCTACATATTGATAATTCATTTTATTGCCTGAAATTTCTTCACAAAGTGCAATGCCTTCTTGCATAGAGCAGTTTGAAAATCTTGCACCGCCGGCATTGTATGCTTCGCCTTGTCGTGGATTTTGGTAGAAATGCCAGAACATATTCACTAAATCGTAGCTGTGTATATTGTCGCGCACTTGCTTGCCTTTATAACCAAAAATATTGTATTGCGTTCCGGTAATCGCGCATTTCATCAAGTAAGACAAGAAACCATGCAACATAGCGCCACTATGATTTGGACCGGTTAAACAACCGCCACGGAAAATGCCGACATTCATTCCAAAATAGCGTCCATATTCTTGACACATAATATCAGCAGCCACTTTCGAAGCACCAAATACTGAATGTTTCGTGTGGTCTAAGCTCATGTGCTCGTCAATTCCATTTTTAAAATACGGATGCGATTCATCAATTTCCCAGCGCGTTTCTTTTTCTACCAATGGAAGATAGTTTGGATTGTCGCCGTAAACTTTATTGGTTGAAGTGAAAATGAAAACTGCATTTGGTGCATACAAGCGCGTATATTCCAACATATTTACAGTGCCGTTCGCATTTACCGTGAAATCAGTAAATGGTTCTTTGGCTGCCCAATCGTGTGAAGGTTGTGCCGCAGTATGAACGATTAATTTTATATCAGCATTATATTCTTTAAAAAGATTTTCTAAAGCAGCATTGTCGCGAATGTCGAGATTGTAATGCTTATAGTTTGAATATTTTTCTTCTAATTTGTTTTTATTCCAAGTGGTAGATGCATCTTGCCCGAAAAAATAAGCGCGCAAATCATTGTCGATGCCAACTACTAAATCAAATTTATCGGCAAAAAAAGCTACGGATTCACTTCCTATTAAACCACCTGAGCCGGTTACTACACAAATATTCATTTCTTATTTTTTTGTTGTCAAAGATACGATATTCAAGAATTAATGAAAAAAGAAATACGCACAATCCTTACAATTTACTCAAACTTTCTTGTAATGCTTTTAATTTAGATTGTCCATCAGCCAATTTTTTGCGCTCATTTTCTACTATTTCAGGTTTGGCATTGGCTACAAATTTTTCGTTGCTCAGTTTTTTCTCTACAGATGCGATAAAACCTGTATAATATTGAATTTCAGCAAGAATTTTTTCTTTCTCTGATTCCGTATTGATTTCGATGCCTGTTTCGATATAGATTTTATCTGTTTGCACTAATTGCGTTACGGTATTTTCAATTTCTTTGTCTGTAAATTGCGTGTTTACGTTGGCAATTTTTTCTAAGTAGAAATTGTATTTCTCAAATATTGATTTGTTATTTGTTTGAATAAAAATAGTCAATTTGTTTTTGGGTGAAATACCGTTTTTGTTACGCACATCACGCACAACAGAAATTACTTCTTTTATTTTTTCGCCTTCTTGAATTAATTCAATTTTATAAGCATTTATGCTTGGATATGCCGATACAATTATGTCGTTTTCGTTGTTTAATTGATGATAAATTTCTTCTGTAATAAATGGCATAAACGGATGCAATAATTGCATTAATGTTTCAAAATATTCCACCGTTTTTTGGTAAGATACAGCATCAATTTTTTCGCCGAAAGGTGGTTTGATAAACTCTAAATACCAAGAACAAAAATCGTCCCAAATAAATTTATACATCTCAATCAATGCTTCAGAAATTCTATAAGATTGATAAGCTTTCTCCAAATTTTCTTTTAATAATTCCAACTTATTTTCAAACCAAATAAAAATTGGATTTGAAGACAAATTATTCTCGTTTCTATTTTCTTGTTTCTCAACATCTATATCCCAACTTTTTACCAAACGTAATGCGTTCCAAATTTTGTTGCTGAAATTTCTGCCTTGCTCACATAATTTTTCATCGAATGGTAAATCGTTTCCGGCAGGCGAACAAAACAACATGCCTGTTCGTACGCCATCAGCCGAATATTTTTCAATTAAGTCTAACGGGTCAGGCGAATTGCCTAATGATTTCGACATTTTTCTGCCTTGTTTGTCGCGTACAATGCCGGTTAAATAAACATTGGAAAATGGTTTTTCATTTCTGTATTCGTAACCTGCCATTATCATTCTTGCTACCCAAAAAAATAAAATTTCCGGAGCAGTTACTAAATCGTTGGTTGGATAATAATATTGGATATCTTTTCCTTCCGGATTTTTGAATCCATCAAAAACGGCAATAGGCCAAAGCCAAGAAGAAAACCAAGTATCCAAAACATCTTCGTCTTGTTTTAAATTCGAGATTTGAGCATTGAGATTTGGAAATTTTTCTTTATAAATGTTTGCAGCTTCTTCTTCCGTTTTTGCTACAACAAAATTTCCTTTTTCATCGTACCAAGCCGGTATGCGATGTCCCCACCATAATTGTCGAGAAATGCACCAATCGTGTACATTTTCCATCCAATGTTTGTAGGTGTTTTTGAATTTTTCCGGAATAAGTTGAATGTTATTATTCAACACATTTTCCAATGCAGGGTTTGCCATTTCGTCCATTTTCAAAAACCATTGCATAGAAAGTTTGGGTTCGATAACGGCATCGGTTCGTTCAGAAAATCCAACTTTATTTTTGATATCTTCTGTTTTTACCAAATAATTTTTTTCTTCTAATTCGATTGCAATTTTTTTGCGCACAGCAAATCTATCTTCGCCAATATAAAGTTGTGCTTTTTCATTAAGAGTACCATTGTCGTTTAAAATATCAATGACTTCTAAATGATGTTTGATGCCTAAGTTGTAGTCGTTGATGTCGTGTGCCGGCGTAACTTTCAACGCACCTGTTCCAAATTCGATGTCGATGTATTCATCAAATATTATTGGAATAGCTCGATTGATTAAAGGAACAACGGCTGATTTACCTTTTAGATGTTGATAGCGTTCATCGTTTGGATGCACACAAATGGCAGTGTCGCCCAAAATAGTTTCCGGTCGTGTGGTAGCAATCGTGATATATTCATCGGCACTATCTTCTATTTTATATCGAACATAATATAATTTTGAGTTGACTTCTTTATGGATAACTTCTTCGTCTGAAACGGCAGTAAGTCCTTTTGAATCCCAATTAACCATGCGCACACCGCGATATATTTTTCCTTTGTTGTATAAATCGACAAACACTTCGATAACGGCATTGCTCAAATCTTCTTCCATTGTGAAACGCGTTCTGTCCCAATCGCAAGAAGCACCCAATTTTTCTAATTGCTTTAAAATAATGCCACCGTATTTTTCTTTCCATTGCCAAGAATGTTTTAAAAATTCTTCGCGTGTAATATCTTTTTTATCAATGCCTTTTTCTTTCAATAAATTAACCACTTTAGCTTCGGTAGCAATAGAAGCGTGGTCGGTTCCCGGCACCCAACAGGCATTTTTTCCTTGCATTCTAGCTTTGCGAATCAAAATATCTTGAATGGTGTTGTTGAGCATGTGCCCCATGTGCAAAACGCCGGTAACATTTGGCGGCGGAATGACAATAGTATAAGGCTCTCTTTCGTCCGGTGTAGAATGGAAATATTTTTTACTCAACCAATGTTGATACCATTTTGTTTCAATCTGCGAATAGTCTAAATTTTTTGGTAATTCTTGCATCAATATCAAATTAAAATATTGTTGATTAGAAAAATAAATTTTCGAAGCAACAAAGGTTGCCAAAATTACGAAAATGTAAACGTAAAATTGTTAAGCGTCAATTAATTAATTGGAAGTGGCTCAACGGTGTAGCCTTCTTTTCTCAGTAATGCAATTAAGCCGTTTTCGCCACCGAGATGTCCGGCACCAACAGCAATAAAGCAAGCTTGTTTTGTAATAAAATCTTTGATTTTAGGTATCCAGTTTTTATTTCTTTTGTCGAGTAGATTTTCTTTCCAAGAAGTATCTTCTTCAGCTTCAAAAGCTTTGTTTAGGTAAGTTAAATCTTGTTTTTTATAAGCATCTACCAAAGTATCTAATGTTGCGGTTTCGCTGGAATAATTACGGATAGTATTTAGAATATTTTTTAATTGTATTTCAATCGGCACATCTTTTAAAAATTGCAATTGTTCTTCCATGGTTTCTAATCCGCTTTGTGGAATTTTGTTATTCTCTGCAATACTTTTGAGGTTTATTTCATAGGATTCTTTTTCCGGACCTACATGATTTAAGAAGATGAGTTGTTCTAAAAAAAACGGATTTAATCTGGAATAAAAAAGATTGAAAACTTGTTGGTCGATGCCTAAAGTATCAAACATAAAAGCTTGTAATGTAGCAAAATCAGAATCGCTCATATAAGATTGAATAGTTTTGCCGCTATCTAAAACACTGAGCTCTGAAATTGCCGCAATATTGACGTTACTCAAATCGAGTTCCATTACCAATAAAGAACTTTGTTTCATTTTCTTTTGTACGTTTTTTCCAAGAAAATAATCTTCTTCAGGAATAATATGTATAGTTCCAAATAAGTAGGAAGATTGTTTTAATCCATTGCCGGAAATCTGCCAAAGCAAAGAATTGTTACTATCAATTAGTGCTTTTGTTGGGTTGTTTTTTTTTTCATTTTTTTGATTGGAACAGAATCCACACTGTAATGCAAGCAAAAAAGCTAAAGTTAAAGTGTATTTCATACAAGATAAATTAAAAGCTGCAAAATGCAGCTTTTTGATTGAAATAATATTTTATTGTTGAGGTGCCCAAGGTGTAGTTCGTGGACTTTTATAATTTGCCTTATATTGCTCAAGATTTTGATTTTTTTCCGGCATCCAATAATCTTTTCCTATAAAACTAATAATAGGCTCAAAATTCGGAACCGGAATATATCCTTTTAAAGGAGCAATTAATTTATAATCGGAAGTAAGTACACAAAAAGTTGGATAAGACAATTGGTTTTGCATAAAGTAGGCAGCTAATTCATGATAGCCCTTTCTTCCACTTGGAACAAACACCCAATTTCTATCTAAGAAATGAATAGTATCCATGCGTTCTGCATCAAATTTTACACAATAAAAATCTTCCATCATTAAATCAGAAACAATAGAATCAGAGAATGTATTTTTATCCATTACTTTACACCAACCACACCACGAAGTATAAAAGTCGATGAAAATTTTCTTAGGATTTTTTTCATTTAGTTTTACCATTTCTTCCCAAGACAACCACTTGATTTTACCTTTTTCAACATTCGAATTAGAAGTTGTTTTGTTCTTGTTGGGAGCTGATTCAGCATAACTATTTTCCATACCTAAGATTAGGCAAATACTAAACAGAACAATGAAATATTTCATACGAAAAGTCGGATTTTATTGAGTTGATTGAAATTGTTGAAAATCCATAGTTTTATAACTTCCACTTTTGTAATAGTTTAAAATTACATTCATGGTTTCTGTATCTTTAAATCCGGGAAATGCTTGCAATTTATTGCCATCAGCATCTAAAACAACAATAGTTGGATAACCTAATCTTCCGCCAACACTTCCTAAATTTAGAGCCAATTGGTTAGCGCCTCTATTTCCGGTTTTAACAAAATTATAGGTTTGTCCTTTAAAAGTTACAGGAGTCTTAGCTTCCGCATTTAATTTTACAGTTGTAAAATTGGAGTTTAAATTATCCAAAATTCCTTCATCTTCTAAGGTAGTTTCTTCCATTTTTTTGCACCAACCACACCAGTCTGTATAAATTTCAACAAAAATAAACGGTTTATTGTTGCTTTTGCTTTGAGCAACAGCATTATCAATTGAATTCCACTGAATTTTACTGTCAGAAGTACTTTCTAAACTGGACTTTGCCTGCACCAGTGATGTGCAAATCATAAGTGCAATTAGATAGACTATGTTGAGTTTTTTCATTTTAAAATTGTTATTTTGAATGAATATTACAAATTTAATACCAATCTTTGAGTTTTGTAAAGGTAATTAAAAAGTGGAAAGAAAAATAATTGTTTCAGTTTCCGGCGCAAGTGGCGCTATTTATGCTAAAGTATTGTTTGATAAGCTCTTGTTACTGAAAAAACAAGTGTTAAAAGTAGGAGTAATTATGTCGGATAATGCAAAAGCAGTTTGGAAATATGAATTGGAAAATGAGGATTTTAAGAGTTATCCATTCGATTTTTATGCGAAAAATGATTTTATGGCACCATTTGCATCTGGCTCAGCAAAATATGATACGATGATAATTTGTCCTTGCTCGATGGGCACTTTAGGAAGAATTGCCGGTGGAATTTCCAACGATTTAACTACGCGCGCTGCTGATGTCATTTTAAAAGAAAGAAGAAAATTAATTTTAGTAGCACGTGAAACGCCATATAATTTAATTCATATCAATAATATGAAAACAGTAACCGAAAGTGGCGGCATAATTTGTCCGGCAACGCCAAGTTTTTACAGCAAACCTGAAACGTTTGAGCAATTAGCTGCAACGGTTATTGATAGAGTAATTGATTTGTGTGGTTTAGAAAACGAAAGTTATCGTTGGAGCGAATAGCTCACTTTCTATACAATTCAAAAAAAGTTGTTTCGTCAAATTTGTAATAATTTTCCTTTACTAATTTTATAATTGGATAATCCATTCCTTTACTTTCTAACGGAATAAAACCATCTTTTAATAATGAAGTTTCGTATTTAGAAATGGCAATTATCGAAGTTGAATCCTTCATTAGTTTTGAAGTAACTTTTTCCAAAATTTTCTGATTTGGAATTTCTGTTTTGTTTGGCCATTCAGTTAAAATAGGCGATTGATGTGAGTGTAAAATCCGACAAGCTGTAAAATCAGGAAGAAAAATTATGCTTGGATTTTTTTGTTTTATCGAATCTAATTCAACCAAAACTTGATACGTATTTTTATTGGTATAAATGCCGTTTGCACCTTCAACGATGTGGTTGAGTTTGTATTTTAATTTCGTGAAATCAGCATCTTTATAAATGAAAAATAATCTGGCATAAATAAAAGCGATTATTACTAATAATGAGATTATAGGAATGATTTTTTTGTCGATAGGTAAGATTTTCCAAGTGAAATAAACAAGCATATTTCCAATACACAATGCCGGTGTATTATAACCAACAGAAATAGAAACACTCCAACTTAATACAAGTAAAATAAGTAATATTTTGTTCTCTTTTTTTTGAAAAAAAGATTGAATTAAATCAGCCAATAAAATTCCAAAGAATATAAAACTTACGCGTCCATGAAAATGGAATGTAACCAACAAAATCATTGCTATTAAAATGGAAAAATAAAAAATGATTTTTTCTTGTTTAAAGATGTAATTAATAAAGAAGAAAATTAAAATTCCAACATAAAAAAATGGGTTTTGTATATATGATAAAATGCCAACTTTTATCAATTCATTGTGTCCGCTAAGTTGGATGATTAAATCGTTGAAACCACCGTAAATACTAATGATTACAACATAAATGAAAATCGGTAAAATGCCAACAATTATATTTTTTCTGAAATCTTTTCTGTTGAATAAAACTAAACAAACAGGCAAAACAATCAAAAAATTTTGCTTGCACAAAGCAGCAAATCCAATCATAAAATAGCCGAGAAAATTCCATTTTTTTGTAGAAATAATTAAGTTTAATCCAAGCAAACACATCAACAAACCATCAATAGTATGTAATACAGATGCCGGGAAATAATGCACATTAAAAACGAATCCAATGAAGATTAAAAAATACTTTTCGCTTAATGAAATTTTCTTTTCTGTCAATTGAATTATGAAACGAACCCACAAATACGCAATGCAAACTTGTTCTAACCAAAATACAAATCTCGAAATCAGAAAGAAATAATTTTTTGAAATCAATAATTCCGAAATATGCAGATAAGCATAACCCAAAGGTCGGACAGACGAAAAATCAACATGTGGAATTTGTCCATGCAACACGCGATTGGTAGCCGACAAAACAAAGCCTTCGTCCGTTGGATTAAATCCATATTTTGAAAATAAGAAATGACACGTTGCCGAAAGAATCAACAGATATAAAACATCGTAAAGTGTTTCTTTTTTGATAGTCATCATTTCAAAGATAGACTTTTACCAAGTATTTTCATTTCGTAGGTTTTAATTTCTATTTGAAAATATTAAACTTCTAACACAATCATAAACTTTATTATTGTAACATCAACATTGCATTCTGTACCTTTGTAGCAATTGAATTATTATGGAATACAACTTTTCTGAAATCGAGAAAATTGCCCGCGAAAAATGGGAATCAAGCAATATCTATAAAGTAGAAAACAACAGCACCAAACCAAAATATTATGTCTTAGATATGTTTCCTTATCCAAGCGGCGCAGGCTTGCACGTTGGTCATCCGCTCGGCTATATTTTTTCGGATATCTATGCGCGCTACAAACGTATGAAAGGCTTTAATGTGTTACATCCAATGGGCTTTGATGCTTTCGGATTGCCGGCCGAACAATATGCGATTCAAACCGGACAACATCCTGAAATTACCACTAAAAAAAATATAGAAACCTATATTCAACAACTCAAAAAAATCGGCTTTTCTTACGATTGGTCGCGACAAGTTACCACTTGCGAGCCTTCGTATTATAAACACACACAATGGATTTTTCTTCAATTATTCAATGCTTGGTATAATACTAAAAAAGAACAAGCACAACCGATTGCTGATTTGATTTCTGTCTTCGAAACACAAGGAAATAAAGGTGTTTCGGCAGCTTGCGATGATACTGTGTTGAAATTTTCTGCTGAAGAATGGAAATCATTTCCGCCAAAACAACAACAAGCTATTTTGATGAATTATCGTTTGGCATTTCAGAAAGAATCTTTTGTGAATTGGTGTCCTGCTTTAGGCACAGTATTGGCAAATGACGAAGTCATAAATGGTGTTTCCGAGCGTGGCGGTCATCCGGTAGAAAAGAAAAAAATGGCGCAATGGTTCTTGCGTATTACAGCGTATGCCGAGCGTTTATTAAAAGGTTTGGAAAGCTTGGATTGGACAGAAAGCATTAAAGATATGCAACGCAATTGGATCGGAAAATCTATCGGTGCGATGGTATCTTTTCCATTGAAAAATCATCAAGAAAAAATTGACGTTTTTACTACAAGAGTGGATACTATTTTTGGCGTTTCTTTTTTGGTAATTGCACCGGAACACGATTTAGTACAACAAATCACAACGCCTGAATTTAAAGAGCAAGTTGAAGCATACGTAAAAATGTGTGCATCAAAATCGGATATAGAACGCCAAGCAGAAAAAGTAGTTTCCGGTCAGTTTACCGGCGCTTATGTCTTGCATCCGTTTACACAAACCGAAGTGCCTGTTTTTATTGCCGATTATGTGTTGGCAGGTTATGGAACAGGTGCGGTGATGGCAGTTCCGTCGGGCGACCAACGTGATTATTTGTTTGCTAAAAAATTTGATTTGCCGATTATTCCCATTTTAGATGCGCAACAAAATTTAGAGCAAGAAGCAGATGCTACTAAAGAAGGAAAATATATTAATTCTGATTTTATTAATGGATTGAATTATGCTGATGCAACAGCATTGTTGATTCAAAAATTAGAAGAGCAAAATAAAGGTTATGGGAAAATAAATTACAAAATGCGCGACGCAGGTTTTTCTCGTCAACGCTATTGGGGCGAGCCATTTCCAATTTATTATGATAAAGATGATATTATTTATACGGTTGATGAAGAAAAATTACCGATTACATTACCAAAAGTAGAAAGCTATAAACCAACAGGAACAGGCGAAAGTCCATTGGCAACGGCTACAGATTGGGTAACACAATTTGGAAAAGATACACGCATGGAAACCGACACGATGCCTGGATATGCCGGAAGCTCTTGGTATTTTTTGCGCTATATGGATCCGGAAAATGAGCATGAAATCGTGAGCAACGAAGCGCAAGCCTATTGGCAAAATGTTGATTTTTATGTTGGCGGTTCTGAGCACGCTGTTGGGCATTTATTGTACAGTCGTTTTTGGCATAAATTCTTGAAAGATATTGGAAAAGTAAACACCGAAGAGCCATTTCAACGAATGGTGAATCAAGGAATGATACAAGGCGTGAGTAAGTTTGTATATAAATATTTTCCAGATATTAAAATCTCAAACCAAACTGATGTTTTTGAAGAATTTAGTAACTTAAATAAGTTAGTAAATAATCTAATTATATCAAGAGAATTTATTGTAATAGAAAATGAAAAATTACTTTTAAAAGACTTATCTTATTTCGAGCGTGTTCTTACGGATAAATATCCAGGTTTTGTAAATTATTTAAATTTAAATAATCATAAAATAAATATTGACGATATTAAAATTAGAAAATTCCATGTCGATATTAATTATGTTAAAAATGATATTCTTGATTTTGAAAGATTGAAGGCTGAAGATATTAACTATAAAGATGCAATTTTCATTACTGAAGAAGATGGTAATTATTATTGTGGTTCCGAAGTAGAAAAAATGTCTAAATCTAAATGGAATGTAGTAAATCCAGATCAAATCATTGAGCAATACGGCGCAGATGTGTTCCGTATGTATGAAATGTTTTTAGGCCCGATTGATACCGCCAAACCTTGGGATACAAACGGCATTTCAGGTGTGTCTAATTTTATTAGAAAATTCTGGCGAATGTTTTTTGATGATTTCGGTAAGCAACGTTGGATAGAAAACCAAGCATCTCAAGACGAATTAAAAATTCTTCATAAAACCATCAAAAAAATAAATGAAGATATCGAACGCTTGGCGTTTAATACTTGTGTTTCTACAATGATGATTGCCGTTAATGAATTGTCAAAATTGAAAACCGTTTCGGTTGCTACTTTATCCACTTTGACTAAATTAATTGCGCCTTTTGCGCCACATACAGCAGAAGTTTTATGGTTGAAATTAGGTAATTCAACTTCTATTGTCGATGCCGATTTCCCGACACACGATGAGCAATATTTAGTAGAATCTTCATTTAATTATCCAATTCAAATCAACGGAAAACACAGAAATAATATCGAACTTTCCTTAGAGGCTACAAATGAAGAAATTCAAACTATCGTTTTAGCAGATGAAAAAATTAAAAAATTCACAGACGGAAAAGAACTTAAGAAGTTTATTGTCGTAAAAGGTAGAATTATCAATTTAGTGGTCTCAGAATAATGTTTGGATGGTACTTTGAGTTCAAATCTTGCCTTAAAATGTTAATTTTGTTTAATTTCTGAAAAGTTCTTATATTAGTAGGCTAAAAAATTCATTTAAGATGACCAAAAAATTTACATTAAGCATCAGCTTATTATTTATCGTATTTAGTTCGTTCGCGATAAGTATGAAAAATTTCTCCTTAAATTACATTAAGGAACATCAAACAGCTATAAAAGTTTCTAATCAAGATATTGCTGATTTAGAACTCGCAGATGAACGTTTTGACACCTATTCAAAAATCCATCGTTTGTGGTTTCAACAAAAAGCAAATGGTATTATTTTTAGAAATGGATTAGTATCTGTTCAAATAAAAGATGGAAAAGTTGTTAGCACAACCAATAGCGGAATCTATGATTTAAAAGAGAAAACTAAATCAATGATTGAACCGTCTATAGATGTTAAATCAGCTATTTCCAAAGCATTGATATTTAATAATGAATCAGCAGCAATAACATTAACTCAAAAAGGTAGATTTAATAAAGAATATAAATCATATACTTTTGAACCGATTGCAGGAATTACTAATTATGATATCCAAGCACAATTATTTTATGTTTTAGATGAAAAAGATAATGTGCATTTAGCATGGAGTGTTCAATATCATTCTATAGATAGAAATCATTTTTGGGATGTTGTTGTAGATGCACTTTCCGGTCAATTATTACGCAAACAAGATTTGATTTTACATTGTTCGTTTGGGAATAAGTCATTGAGTAACTCAAGCGAAGTTGCTACTCATCAACATGAGCAATTTTTGGAAGGAACGCCTCAAATTCCGAATAGTGCTACTCAAGACGTAGAAGAAACAACAACAGGAAGCTATAGAGTTTATCCTTTTACTGTTGAATCGCCGGTATATGGAACTAGACAATTAATTACTAATCCGGATGATGCAGTAGCCTCACCTTATGGTTGGCACGATACAAACGGTGTTGCCGGTGCTGAATCAACAAAAACTAGAGGAAATAATGTAAACGTTTATTCAGATAAAGATGGAGGAGATCAAGTAAACCCAACAAATGGCGTTGATGCAAATTATGCCGATGGTGGTCCATCCCTAAATTTCGATATTCCTTTAGATTTTAATTCTCAATTGGATACACTCACCAATTCTCAAGCGGTACAAGTTCAGTTATTTTACTTGAATAATATTATGCATGATATCATGGCACGATATGGTTTTGATGATGCTAATAGAAATTTCCAAGTAAAGAATTATTCATCTGGAAATACAGCTACAGACAATGACCCTGTAAATGCAGAAGCACATGATGGAGGTGGTATGGATAATGCTAATTTCTTTACTGCACCTGATGGTACTAATTCATTCTTGTTACGTTCTCGTATGCAAATGTATATGTGGACAGGAACACCACCTTCTACCTTAACTTATTTAACACCTTCAAGTATTGCAGGTGATATTGATCATGGTGCACAAAGTGGCTGGGGACCATGTTCCTATAATGTTACTGCATCGGTAGCAATTGCTGCTTCAAGCTCTACACCTTCTTCTTACGCTTGTAGTACTATTACAAATCCAAGCGATATAAACGGTAAAATAGCATTGATAGATAGAGGGGATTGTGATTTCTCAAAAAAAGTATATAATGCTCAATTAGCAGGCGCAGTTGGCGTTATTATTATTAATAGACAAAGTGCCGGAGATTCTTTAATTGGTATGTCTGGTGGCGATAATGCACTATCTGTAACTATTCCGGCTTTGTTTGTAACTTGGGCGGATGGGCAAAAATTGAAAAATAATGTAGCAACAGCAACAGTTACTATGATTCGTCAATCGTCTAACAATTGCTTAAATTTTGACGGAGCATTAGATAATGGCGTAGTCGCACATGAATATGGTCATGGAATTTCTACTCGTCTTACCGGTAATGGACCAACTGGCAATTCTGGTTTAAATTATTCAAATTGTTTACAAAATGCTGAACAAGCAGGTGAAGGCTGGAGCGATTTTTTTGCTTTATTCTTGAGAGCTAACTCTTCTGATAATCGTACTTCTCAAAAATCAGTCGGGAATTATGTTGTTGGTTATGATGCAAATGGACCGGGAATTAGACGTTTTCCGTATACTTATGATATGAGTATCAATCCATTGACATATACTGACATGGCATTAAGTCCGGAGGAACATGATTTTGGTGAAATATGGACATCTGCACTTTGGGATATGTATATCTTGCTTGTTGAAAAGCATGGCTATGACAATAATAAATATACCGGAAATGGTGGAAACAATAGAGCATTAAAATTAGTAATTGAAGGATTGAAATTACAAAAATGTAGCCCGGGATTTTTAGACTCAAGAGATGCTATTTTAAAAGCAGATTCTATATTATATAACTATGATGATAGATGTGAAATTTGGACAGCTTTTGCAAGAAGAGGCATGGGTTTTTCTGCAAAACAAGGTTCTTCAAATAGTGCAACCGACCAAGTTGCTGCATTTGATATGCATCCTTCTTGTAATACTACACCAGCCGCGACAGCCAATTTCACAATCAGTGATAGTGTAGTTTGCGCAGGAGGCAAATTGACGTTTACAAGTACATCAAGTGCAACAAATGGTGGCACATTAGATTCTATAAGATGGACATTGACCG
>JAGQYE010000098.1 GCA_020436225.1 Bacteroidota bacterium
CGAACGCCATTATCTCTTGTTATTGCTTTAAAATCAGGTGGCAATTGTACTTCGATAATGTCATCCATTAAGCCGGCTTCAAAAGCTTTCGCTGCATTTTGATGTGAAGCTGCAGCAAATTCGTCTTGTTCTTCACGCGTTACACCAAATTTTTGTGCCAGGATTTCGCAATCTTGTCCCATTGTTCTTCCTGTTATAAATTCAGAAACAGAAGGTCTATCTGGTAAGAAATCTGCTGGGCGAAGAGTAGTTGCAAATTTTGCATATTCCATTGGTGTACTCAATTTTTGAGCAGCGAACAATTTTTTACGCATTTCTTTTGTGTATCCAATTGGAGTATCTGATGTGCACTCTGTTCCGCCGGAAATAATTACTTCACTTCTACCTAATTGTATATTGTCAACAGCATTGGAAATTGCTTGATTTGCAGAAATACAAGCTTGTTTAACCGTATTGCAAGGAGCCTTTACCGGAATTCCGGCAGTAACAGCTGATTCGCGTGCAACATTTTCAGTACGAACGTTAGAAATTACATTTCCATATATCACTCTATCGACTTCATTAACATCTAATCCGATTTTGTCAACTAACCCTTTGATGGCTAATTGACCTAATTGATAGGACATTAAGTCCATATAGTTTGTACCTGATTTCAAAAACGGTGTACGAACACCATCGATAAATACTACTTTTTTCATTTTTATTTAATTTATGTAGTAAATGTACAACAATACAATGCATGCATTGTAAATTGAAAGTTAATTTATTTTATTTTTTTTGAAACTTAACAAATGAAAAGTTTAACAACACAAATACAATGAATAAAATAAAATACATATCTTGCTAAAAATTAATTGAAATGTCATTTAAGAATAAAACTGTTTTTATTTCCGGTGCAACTCGTGGAATTGGCCATGCAATCGGTTTGAAATTAGCATCGGAAGGTGCAAACATTGTAATTGCAGCAAAAAGCACTGAAGAAAATCCAAAACTTGGTGGTACTATTTTTTCAGCTGCTGAAGACATGAACAAAGCAGGAGGAAAAGGCTTAGCCATAAAATGTGATATCAGAAATGACGAAGAAGTTGCTAGTGCGGTACAACAAGCAGTAGATACTTTTGGTGGAATTGATATATTGATTAATAATGCATCTGCTATCAATTTGTCGCCTATTGAACATTTGGATATGAAACGCTACGATTTGATGCAAGATATCAATACAAGAGGAACTTTTCTTTGTTCTAAAATGTGTTTGCCACATTTATTAAAAGCTGAAAATCCACAAATATTAATGCTTTCGCCACCGGTTGCTTCAATTTCCGAAAAATGGTTTAAAGGTCATACAGGATACTCTATTGCAAAATTTGGTATGAGCTTAGTGGTTTTAGGTTTAAGTGGAACTTATAAAGGAAAAGTGGGTGTGAACGCATTATGGCCGAGAACTACCATTGCAACGGCTGCTGTAGTCAATTTATTAGGCGGAGAATCAGTTGCCAATGCATCTCGTAAGCCAAGCATTATGGCAGATGCTGCGTATTATATTTTAAAAAGAGATGCCAAAACTTGCACCGGAAATTTCTTTA
>JAGQYE010000099.1 GCA_020436225.1 Bacteroidota bacterium
AATTTTTGCAGTTTGACCAAAAAAGAATGAACCGGTTCCGGAAACAATACCGGCATCAACTGGATTTGGCAAACCAACTATTGCATAGAGTTCATGTGCAAAATTTGCTACAAAAGTTTTATTACTTGTAATCCTAAATCTATACGTTGTTGTATTTGAGACATTTACACCTTCGTCTGTCCAATTTGCAAATAACCACCCGTCATTTGGCGTTGCCGAAATTGTAACAAAATTTCCATGTGTGTACGTTCCTGCTCCTGTAACAACTCCTGCGTTATTTGGATTTGGAGATAGACTAACAGTATAATTTCTAAGTTTGAAATTTGCAGTTAACGCAACATTTTTTGAAGCACTAAATGCATATGTTGATTCAGTTGAAACCTGTGTTCCGTTATCAGTCCAATTTACAAAATCCCAACCGGAGTCAGAATTGGCAATAGCATTAACTGTTACAATATCACCATGTGTGTATATGGAATCACCAAAAGTCACTCCACCTTCAATTGGAGAAGCAATTGTTGAAATAGTATATTTTCTTTTTACAAAATTAGCGGTAAAATTTCTGCTTTTTGTAATCGTAAATTTAGCAGTAGAAGTTGTAAATACAATATTATCACCTTCAGTCCAATTAACGAAATCCCAGCCTACATTTGGATTTGCAGTTATTGTAACTTCAGAACCATATTCATAACTTCCTGAACCATTAGTGGAACCAGAATTCTGAGGCTGAACATTTAATGAAATGTTAAATATCTTTTTAGAAAAATGAGCAACTAATGTTCTATTACCTAAAAGTACAAAAGAATAGTTTGAATCTGATGAAACAACTTGCGAATTCACAGTCCAATTATCAAATTTCCATCCAACAACAGGTAATGCTACAAGAGTTACAAGTGTCCCATGATTATAAGTCCCAGTGCCAGATATAGTTCCACTACCAGAAGGAAGAACTGATGCAGAAACATTATATTTTTTTAGAATGAAGTTTGCAGTTAATATTCTATTCTTAGATGCTGTAAAAGTATAATTTGAATCTGTTGAGACCGGAGTTCCATTTTCTGTCCAATTAACAAAATTATAACCAGTAGCAGTTTTTGCTGAAACGGTAAGTTCCGTTCCATGATTAAATGAACCGCCTCCAGATGTAGTCCCTCCTGTTAAAGGACTTGCAGTTGTAGATATTATATAGTTATTTAATGTAAACCTGGCAATTACTTGCTTCTCTGAATCAACCGTAATCCGAATAGGATTATTATTGCCTGTGGCATCACCTTCCCATTCACTAAAAGTATAACCTTCACTTGCATTTGCTGTTAAATTTGCTAAAGATCCATGAGTATAGCTTCCTCCTCCTGTTACAGTCCCGCTCGATGCAGGTGTTACCGAGGTTGACACGAAATAACTATTAATTTCAAATATTGCAGCAATTGTATAATCTTTATCAATATTGTTAAATGTAAAAGTTTCAACAACGCCTATTGAACTACCATCAATTTTTACATCAAATATGTGATAACCAATAGTAGGACTTATTGTAAATGTTTTACTATCA
>JAGQYE010000013.1 GCA_020436225.1 Bacteroidota bacterium
GCAAAAAAATACAAACCGGCATTTTTGGAGCTGATATGCAAGTAGCATTAGTAAATGATGGTCCTGTTACTATACACATCGATTCTAAGCAACCGGAATAAAAATGAACATCAATTTTAGCAATGCCCCGCCCTTGACGGGTCTTGTGACCCGTCAACTGCCATACCGAGATTAGTAATTTATTCTTCATAGTGCGTTAAAAAATCCCACTCATTCGTATTTAATTCATAAAATCTTGCACTCGAATATTTATATGCTTCTGGCAAACTACACAAACCTGCTTTTACCGGATTATTATGAATATAATCTAACTTTTGCAGAAACACTTCTTTTGTCCATAAATCTACACTCAAAGAATCCGGTTGCCAAATTCTAAATTTTCTATCTACATGATTTACTTCCAATTTGTCTAACATTTCTGTTTTTTTATTATCAATTAAATAGAATTTAATTTTTTGCGCAGTAAATTTCAAGAAATCTCTTTGCACGTCTGATAATTTATATGGGTTTCTAATTCTCCAAATAATATGTAAATGATTATTCATAATAACAAAACAATATATAGTTACTCTTTTTTCTTTCACTAAAAATCGAATACTATTTATGATAATATCTTTTAACATATCTTCATTTAAAAGATGTATCCACTCGTGTATGGTTGCTGTAAAAAATTGTGGAAAATATTTTTCCTGCATTTGAATAAAGGTAAAATATTTAATTTGCTTTTTTAAAAAAGTAGAAGAGAGAAATCGAACGGGTCACAAGACCCGTCGAGGGCGAAGATTCTAAGCAACCGGAATAAAAATTTATGCTTTTTTTTGCTTCCTACCGCCTTGACGGGTCTTGTGACCCGTCAACTGCCATAGTTAAATAATTTAAATACATAGTACTTTATACTGTACAAAAGGTTATTATAATCTTTTCCATTAGACAATTATAATACATTAATACTCAAACAATAAAATAATATTTTTTCATATTATGAAAATATTTCGTCTATTAATATTGACTAATTAATTATTTTAGTATATATTTATCAAATTATATCAAACTTAAAAAAGAATAAGATGAAACATTTAAAATTAATTTATGTATTAGCAACCACTCTCTTGTTGAGTATCTTTGCTTCAGGATGTATCCCAAATTTACCCGTAGGAGGCATCCCAACTCCACAAGCACAAACAGACACTACTGTTGTATATCGCTTACTAAATAAAGTTGTAGTCGATTATAACCAAACAACAAACATAACTGAGGGAATTCCAATAGATATTGATAGTAATGGAGTAAATGACTTACATTTTGATTCTTATAATGGTAATTATGGATATGGTACAGCAAATATATATAGTTACGAAGGAACAGAATTAGCAGATAAAAAGGATACTTCCGTAACTAATAGCTTTAGATTTATCTTTAATGATGTGATAGATAACACGTATTTTGCAAGTAGTTGGCTTCCGTTCCATTCCGGTTATAATACAAATGGCAGTCAAACTTTAATTGCTGGCTTTAGACTAATACTTAATGATGGTCTTCATTACGGTTGGATACAATTAAAGAGAGATGTAACTTTTGGAGGAATACCACCTTGGACTAAAGCACAAACAATTAAACTAACTGTTATAAATTATGCCTATAAAAAAGCACCAAATGTTCCAATTCATGCAGGTAAATATTAATATAAATTACTAAAATTCTATAGTTATAAATTGACTAAAATAAAATGAAAAAAATTGAAACCACCAAATTATATTGGTGGTTTTTTTTATTTTCTTCCAAAACAATAAATTGTAATTTTTATCAATTTCCAAAAAATTTACAACATTTTTTCTTCACTAAACTTACACATACTTGTTGAAATTTTTCGATTGTGTTTACAACAAGATTAACTTCCTCAAACTCAAGCACATTTACATTATACACAAGTTGAATAAACAAATTGTGGAAAACATAAAAAAAAATTTTTAAGCTATTAAAGTAGCTTTAAGTAGTTAGATAGGTAATAATTTTCAACGACCTTCTTCTCAAAAACACTATTTTTTTTAACTTTTTTAAATTACTGATAAATGAGTACTTCTTTGACTCCCGAAAAAATATTACAAGAAAGCGACAACCGTTTTGTATTGTTTCCTATTAAACACGATGCTATTTGGGCAATGTATAAAAAACACTTAGCCGCTCATTGGGTAACCGAAGAAGTAGATTTGAGTCAAGATATAGTAGATTGGGATAAAAAACTCACCAACAACGAACGTCATTTCATCAAACACGTATTGGCATTTTTTGCTGCCAGCGATGGCATCGTTAATGAGAATTTAGTGGTCAACTTTATGCAAGATGTTACCATTCCGGAAGTGCGTTGCTTTTACGGCTTCCAAGTGGCCATCGAAAACATCCACTCCGAAATGTATTCTCTATTAATAGATACGTTTATAAAAGACAACGAAGAAAAAGATAAACTCTTTAATGCCATCGAAACGTTAGATTGCGTAAAGAAAAAAGCAACTTGGGCATTGAAATGGATTGACACAGCTCCTTCTTTTGCTCATCGCTTAGTTGCTTTTGCTGCAGTAGAAGGCATTTTCTTCAGTGGCTCATTTTGCTCTATCTATTGGTTGACCGATAGAGGCTTAATGAAAGGTTTCGGAAAATCAAATGAGTTCATCAGCAGAGACGAAGGTATGCACTGTGATTTTGCTTGCTTGTTGTATTCTATGTTAGAAAACAAATTGAGCAAAGAAGAAATCTATCATATTATATGTGATGCTGTAGAATGTGAAAAAATCTTTGTAAAAGATTCTTTGCCGGTTTCGCTTATTGGCATGAATGAAAAATTAATGTGCGAATACATCGAGTTTTGTGCCGATAGATTAATTGTAGCATTAGGTTATCCAAAAGTGTATAACGCACAAAATCCTTTCCCATTTATGGAAAAAATTTCTACACAAGGAAAAACCAACTTCTTCGAAGAACGTCCTACAGAATACGTAAAAGCCGGAGTAGAATCAGGAGAGAAAAAATTTGAAACCGATTACGATTTTTAATTTTCTTAAGCTTTCATCTATTTATTAATTCAACTAACCAAAAATATTAACCTAAAAAAACTATAAATTATGTACGTTATAAAACGCGACGGCAGAAAAGAACCGGTTCACTTTGACAAAATCACAGCACGCATTAGCAAACTTTCATTCGGATTAAATTCTACTTTTGTCGTTCCTCACAGAGTAGCACAAGCCGTTATTCAAGGATTATATGATGGCGTTACCACAACCGAATTAGATGAGTTAGCAGCACGCACCAGCGCAAATATGACGGTAGTGCATCCGGAATATGCTGTTCTTGCAGCACGTATTGCCGTTTCCAATTTACACAAAAACACCAAAAAGAATTTCTCTCGTATTATCGAAGAATTACATAATTATATCGACCCAAAAACAAAAACAAATGCACCTTTAATTGCTGATGATGTATATGAAATCATCATGCAAAATAGAGACAGACTTGATGCGGCTATCGTACATCATAGAGATTACAACTACGATTTCTTCGGATTTAAAACTTTAGAAAAATCGTATCTATTAAAGATGCATGGTAAAATTGTAGAACGACCGCAACACATGTTGATGCGCGTAGCTGTTGGTATCCACAAAAACGATATTGACGCAGCTATCCAAACCTACGATTTGATGTCGGAAAAATGGTTTACACATGCAACACCAACTTTATATAATGCAGGCACACCAAAACCACAACTTTCTTCTTGTTTCTTATTAACGATGAAAGATGACAGCATAAAAGGCATTTATGATACATTGAAAAACTGTGCGGAAATTTCTCAATCAGCCGGCGGTGTGGGTTTAAGCATCCACAATATCAGAGCAAAAGGAAGTTATATTAAAGGAACAGGCGGCGAAAGCAACGGATTAATTCCAATGTTGCAAGTATTCAACTCTACCGCACGCTATGTTGATCAAGGTGGTGGAAAACGCAAAGGTGCTTTTGCTATTTATTTAGAACCATGGCACGCCGATATTTTTGATTTCTTGGATTTACGTCGCCCACATGGCAAAGAAGAAATGAAAGCCAGAGATTTATTCTTCGCACTTTGGATTCCGGATTTATTTATGAAACGCGTAAAAGAAAATGGCGTTTGGTCGTTGATGTGTCCGAACGAATGTCCGGGTTTATGCGATACTTATGGCGAAGAATTTGAAGCACTTTATACTAAATACGAATCTGAAGGAAAATTCAGAAAACAAATCAATGCACAAGAATTGTGGTTCCATATTTTAGACAGCCAAACAGAAACAGGAACGCCATATATGTTGTATAAAGACCATGTCAATAAAAAATCAAATCAAAAAAATCTCGGCATTATTCGTTCCAGCAATTTATGTACAGAAATTGTAGAATATACTTCACCTGATGAAGTTGCTGTATGCAACCTAGCTTCTATCAACTTAAGTAAATTTGTAAATCCAGAAAAAAGAACTTTTGATTTTGAGAAATTAAAAGACATTACTTATATCATTACCAAGAACTTAAACAAAGTAATCGATATTAATTTTTATCCGGTTGAAGAAGCACGCAGAAGCAATATGCGTCATCGTCCTGTTGGTTTAGGCGTTCAAGGCTTAGCCGATGTTTTCTTGATGTTACGTCATCCATTTGAAAGCGAAGAAGCCAGAATCTTAAACAAAAATATTTTTGAAACTATTTACTATGCTGCACTTTGTGCTTCTAAAGATTTAGCTAAAGTTGATGGACCTTACGAAACGTATAAAGGATCTCCAATTTCTCAAGGTCAATTCCAATTTGATATGTGGAATGTAACACCAACCGACCGCTGGGATTGGGAAGCACTTCGTCAAGAAATTGCACAATATGGCGTACGTAATAGTTTATTGGTAGCACCAATGCCAACAGCATCTACTTCGCAAATTTTAGGCAATAACGAATGTTTTGAACCATATACATCCAACATCTACACAAGAAGAGTTTTAAGCGGACAATTCTTGGTAGTAAACAAACATCTTTTAAAAGATTTAATTCGCATTGGCGTTTGGAGTGAAGAAATGAAAAATGCTATTATCGCGAACAACGGTTCTATTCAATCTATCGATGGAATTCCACAAGACATTAAAGAATTATATAAAACTGCTTGGGAAATCAAACAACGCGCTATCATTGATATGGCTGCCGACAGAGGTGCTTTTATCGATCAAAGTCAAAGTTTGAATTTGTTTATGGAATCACCGAATTATAAAAAATTGACATCTGCTCATTTTTATGCTTGGGAAAAAGGATTAAAAACAGGTATGTATTACTTGCGATCTCGTCCTGCTGTTGACCCAATTAAGTTTACAGTTGATGTGGAAAAAGTAAAACAAACTACCGCAGAAGCAACCACTGCTAACAATACAGAAAAAGTAGCTGCTACAGTTGCCCCGATTTATGAGAATGTTGCCAACGCACAGCAAGAAATATTTACCGTAGCAGAACCAACGGTACAAGAAAAAACATTGGAAGAAAGAGCCGCAGAATTTGGCATGAGCGTCGATGAATTTGTAGCAGCACAAAAAGTGTGCTCCTTAGAAAATCCGGGCGAATGCGAAATGTGTGGAAGCTAGAAATGACTAACCAACTGGAATTCAAGCTTGTCCCGAACTAAAAAAGTTCGGGATTTTTTTTAGTTGAATGTCATTCCCTTGAAAAAGAATCTCAAGTCTGCAAAATCATCATTCTCACAATAATGACATTTTAAAAAATTTCCTTTAATATTGTATCTAAATAATTCATCAATCTGAATTCTGAAATCTGAATTCTAAAATAAAAATATGGCACATCAAGATTTAGAACCAAAAGCATTTTTAGCAACCTTCAACGAACAAAAAGAAAATGCTGTTTTGTTAGATGTTCGTACAGCAGCAGAAGTTGCCGATGCAAGCATTGAAGGACATATTCACATCGATATACAGCAACCGGGTTTTATGGAAAAAGTGGCAGCTTTAGATAAAAGCAAAACGTATTTTGTGTATTGCAGAAGTGGCAACCGCAGTGGACAAGCCTGCAAATATATGACGACACAAGGTTTCGAGCATTTGTATAACCTCAAAGGTGGCATGATGGCTTGGATGGAAACCGACTTTGACGAATAGAAATAACTGAATTTTATTTCCTTTTATTTAGAAACTACAATATCACCAACAAGATATGCTTCCTATTTTTTTCAAAACTCAAAAAGAACTTCGCAAATGGTTCGAAAAAAATTACCTGAAAGAAACAGAAGCTTGGATTGGTTTTTACAATAAAAAATCAGGCAACCAAAGCATTACTTGGCAACAATTAGTTGATGAAGAATTGTGTTTTGGTTGGATTGACGGCATTCGCAAAAAAATAGATGATGAGAGTTATTGTAACCGCATCACACCAAGAAGAAAAAACAGCCATTGGAGTCAAGTAAATATCAATCGAATCCAAGCATTAATGGAAGCCGGTTTGGTAAAAGAAGAAGGCAAAAAGGTTTTCCGAAATAGAAATATTTCCAAGCAAAAATTGTCGTCTTTCGAACAAAAAACGGTTGAATTGCCTACAGCGTTTAAAAAACAATTTCAAGCAAACAAAAAAGCTTGGCAATTTTTTGAGCAACAAAGCAATTCTTATAAAAAACAAGCAATTTGGCATGTCATCAGTGCCAAATTAGAAGAAACTAAGCACAGACGACTAAAACAACTCATTCAAGACAGCGAACAACAGCTTCGCCTTAATCAATTCCGAAGAAAATAAATCAACTAATATTGTAAAATCGGAAATAAAAATGCCAACTTTTGAATTTACATTATATTATTTACAACAAATAAGCTTAATTAATGTAAAAAATGTAATAATTTATCAAATTGTATAAAAAATTTGCACAAAAACAATCAATTACCTATCTTTGTGTCAACAAGTTCTTTAATAAAACAACTCCGTTGTCAAAATACTTAAAATTGTAAGGTGATGAAATTGGCAGCCATGCCCTCTTGTCTCGGGGGTGAGGAGTTCGAAACAAAGACAGCGTATAGCCGGTTAAGCCTTATATGGCCGACAGGGATTGACCACCAAAACTTGCACTGTTCCTAATCGCCTTTTGGAGGTTCGAGTCCTTCTCTTACAGCAACAAAATCCGAATCAAATATGGTTCGGATTTTTTTATTTATACCCAATATATGGTATTCCCAAAAAAGAAAAAGTAGTATAATTTTAAACATAATTATACACCATGAAAAACCTTTCAATTTTTCTTCTACTATGGTTAGGCATCTGCTTTTCTATACATGCACAAAACTATACCACTTTTAAGGGCGACAACAACAAATATGGCTATAAAGACAAAAACGGCAACATAGTTATTCCTGCACAATTCAAAATGGTACGAAATTTTAGCGATGGATTAGCTGGTGTTTATTTAGAAAACAAATGGGGTTTTATCGACACAAAAGGCAATCTCGTTATTCCTTACCAATTTGAAGAAGTACATTCATTTAGTAACGGGCTGACAGGCGTTGCTGCCACCTCAAGCACGACAAAATATGGTTATACAATAAAGAAAAAAGAATGGGGTTTTATCGATAAGACCGGAAAGTTAGTTATCCCTTATCAATATTACTCTGTTGGAAATTTCAACGATGACAATACGGCGACATTTGGTTGTGATGGCTATATCTTTGGTATTATTGACAATACCGGAAAAGAAATAAAACCATGCATATACTCTAACCTAGGTCCTTATTCAGGTGGACTTTGGATAGCTGCCATAAATAGCAAATTTGGAATGATTGACAATAAAGGAAATGAAGTTATTCCTTTTCAATATCAAGATATACTTCCATTTGATGAAGGGTTAGCCGGAGTTCGTCAAAACAATAAATGGGGGTTCATCGACAAAACCGGAAAATTAGTCATTCCGTTCCAATACGATTATGGTGCATGGTTTGAAAAAGGAAAAGCATTGGTAATTATTGGAGATAGAAAATTTTATATCAATAAAAAAGGACAAGAAATAAAATAAGTCATTTTAAAAAAGCATTTTTATCTCATGTTTCAAGTACGCATCATTTCAAATTAACACAATCTATTTTGTATCTTTGCATTCAATGCAAAACAACCCAACAATTGGTATTATTGGTGGCGGACAACTTGGAAAAATGTTTATCGAAAATGCCTCTAAACTCGCCGTTTCCATTACTATTTTAGATAAAGATGCACATTGTCCGGCACACCACATCGCCAAGCAACATATCATAGGCAGCATTACCGATGCAGATGCTATCCAAAAATTAGCCGATAGTTCTGATGTTTTAACTTGGGAAATTGAACACATCAACGTAGATAAACTCATCGACTTACAAGCACAAGGCAAGCATATCATTCCCAACCCAAATATTTTAAAAATCATTCAAGATAAAGGCAAGCAAAAACAATTTTATCAAGCTCATCAGATCCCAACTTCACCTTTTTTTATAGCACAAAACAAGCAAGAAATTTTAGAGAAATTAAAAGAAACTAACTTTAAAAAAGTTGCCATTAAATCATGCACCGGTGGATATGATGGCAAAGGTGTTTTTATTGCTGATGTCGTTTCCATCCAAGAAAATCCAAATAGCATTCCATTCGATGATGCGGTAATGGTGGAAGAATTTGTTGAATGTAAAAAGGAATTAGCTGTATTAATAGCACGCGATAAACAAGGCAATCATGCAGTTTATCCGGCAATAGAAATGGAATTTTCAGAAAGTAATTTAGTTTCATTTTTGATTTCTCCGGCTGATATAAATTTGGAAACAGAGAAACAAGCACAACAAATTGCTATACAATGCGCAGATGCGTTTAACAGTGCCGGTTTATTTGCTGTCGAATTTTTTCTTACACAAGAGGATAGATTATTGGTAAATGAAATTGCACCTCGACCACACAACTCGGCTCATCATACTATTGAAGGATTTTATGCTTCGCAGTACGAGCAATTATTGCGCATTTTACTCGATAAACCGTTAGCCTCCACACAACCGATAATGCCATCTGCGATGGTCAATATTGTAGGCGACAAAACAGGAAAATATCAACTAAAACATCTAAACGAGTTATTGCAAATTGAAGGTGTTTATGTGTATGTATATGGAAAAGAAGAAAGCAAACCCAACCGAAAACTTGGACATGTAACCATCATAAATCCAAACAGAGAAGAAGTTATACGATTAGCAGAAAAAGTGCGAACTTTGGTTGAAATAGAAATTTTATAATAGACGTGAGACAGGAGATATGAGATACGAGAATCTCTACTCTCTAATCACTAACTCTCTAAATCTAAAATATGAAGAAAGTAGCAATAGTAATGGGCTCTGATAGCGACTCGCCGGTAATGCGCGATGCAGCAAAAGTGCTTACTGATTTCGGAATTGAATTTGAATATACAATTGTGTCGGCACATCGTACACCGGGACGGATGTACGATTTTGCACGCACGGCACACGAACAAGATTTTGCCGTAATTATTGCCGGCGCCGGAGGCGCCGCACATCTTCCCGGAATGATTGCCGCCTTATCGCCATTACCTGTCATCGGAGTTCCGGTGCAAAGCAAATCGCTCAATGGGTTGGACTCTTTATTATCCATAGTGCAAATGCCCGGTGGCGTTCCGGTGGCAACAGTTGCCATCAACGGCGCAAAAAATGCCGGCATTTTAGCGGCACAAATCATCGCTTCTCATAATAATGAATTACAGAAAAAAGTAATCACTTATAAAAACCAATTAGAGCAAGAAGTGTTGGAAAAAACAAAAAATTTCAAACCTTAATCTTTCACAAATCTCGAATCACAACGCTGGCGCAAACGCCACCAAACGCTGCCGGCAAGTAAGAAATTGTGCCATACGCAGATTTCTTATAGTTACTTCCATCGGTTAAAATCAACGATTGCTTGGCTTGTATCTCACTTGAAAAAACAACTTTGATGCCTTTGTAAATTTTCTCTTTCTTTAATCGCTTGCGCACAGTTTTGACAAAAAAACAATTATACGTTTTCGATAAATCGGCAACTTGTATTTTGGTTGGATCTAATTTTCCGCCGGCACCGCCACTCATCACAATACGTTTTTTAAGTTTGTAGGAAGCAATTATCAAATTCAATTTTGGTGTAATACTGTCGATAGCATCAATGATATAATCGTAGTCATGTAGTCCGACAATTTCATAAGCTTTTTCCGGTGTCAAAAATTCTTTGATAATATTCAGTTCTAATTCCGGATTAATATCTTTTAAACGCGCAGCCATCCAATCAGCTTTACTGAATCCATGTGTAGAAGCAAGTGCGGGCAATTGTCGATTTCTGTTGCTTGGATCCACCACATCGCCATCAACTATTGTCATTTTGCCAACACCGGCTCTCGCAATAAACTCAGCAGCAAACGAACCAACGCCACCTAAACCCACCACCAACACATGACTATTAATGAGTTTGTTTAATTTTTCTTCACCTATTAATGCGATTGTGCGTGAAAGCCATTGTTTATCTTGCATTTTTATTTTTTAAAATGCAAAGGTAATTAAGGATATTGTTATTCGTTAATTGTTCAGGAATAAAAAGCCTCATAAAATCAAACAACAAATGATAAATAACGCTTATCTTTCAACGACATGCTTCAACATTTTCCATCTGATAAAATAATTTGTGGTGTAGATGAAGCCGGACGCGGTTGCATTGCCGGTCCAGTGGTGGCGGCTGCGGTTATCTTACCTAAAAATTTCAGTAATGATTTCCTTAATGATTCCAAGCAATTATCCGAAAAACAACGCAACGAATTGCGACCAATTATTGAAGAAAATGCAATAGCATTTGGTGTCGGCATTATTGACAATCATACAATAGATGAAGTGAATATTTTGCAAGCAACGTATTTAGCCATGCATCAAGCTATTGAAAAAATAAACAAGCAAATTGATTTATTAATTATAGATGGCAATCGTTTTAAATCATATAAAAATATCGAGCATAAAACCATTATTAAAGGCGATGGAAAATATATTGAAATTGCGGCGGCTTCAGTATTAGCCAAAACATACAGAGATGAAATTATGGAAAATTTATGCTTAGAATTCCCCATTTATCATTGGCAAAAAAACAAAGGTTATCCAACTATTGAACATCGAAATGCTGTAAAAGAAAACGGCAGTTGTATTTATCATCGGCAATCTTTTCGCTTATTAAAAGATGAGCAATTGAATTTATTTTAAATGAAAGAAGCCCAACATACAAGTTGGACTTCTGATTTATGAAAAATATGGTTTTGTGATTATTGAATAATAATTGAAGTAATTTATTATTATATTACTTTACAATGATACAATTCGCACTTGCGGAGTATGTACCATTTGTCAAATTTACAGAAACACCGTTCTTCCAATATTTAGCGATATTTTGAGCTCCATTATTTTCCCATCCAGATACATAAACATCATTACCATACACTACAATTCCTGTTGCACCAGAAGATACAGTTGATAATTTTATTTCATTGCCATTTTTCCAATATTTAGCATACTGCGGTCCACCACCGGAATAATTTTCTTGTTCCCAGCCGGCTACATATACATCACTTCCGACTACATAAACAGCAGTTGCAACACCTGTTGAGTTATTGCCATCTGTTAAAGTAGTAGCTACCCCATTCTTCCAGATTGTAGCCATAGCTAATCCTGTAGTGGCACTGTTTTGGTTTCCTGCAACATATTTATCGCTTCCACTAACGAATAAAGCATTTGCATAACTATGTTTGTCGTTATTCGGTATCGTATTGGCAGGAGAAAAACCATTGGTTGTTTCCCACGGTGAAAATCTTCCTTGAGAATTTCTGTAATAACCTACTGAATAAGCATTATTACCATTTAGATAAATACCGGTACATTGTCCATTACCAAGAACTACAGTGGAAATAATCGGGTCATTTACTTTTATGGTTGTACCAGTTCCGTTACTCCAATATCTCGGGACATCGGATCCACTCACGATTTCCCAACCGCCAACATAAACATCATTGTCCTTTACGACAATACTATTAGCTGAAGAAGCATCTGTGCCAAGTATATTACTTGTGCCATTTTTCCAATACTTTGCTAATTGTAAATTTCCGCTATACTCATAACCTGCAGTGTATATATCATCTCCTTGCAAGAAAATACTATTAACTGCAGCCGAATATGTTCCATCTGAAAGAGAAACTGCTGTTCCGTTTTTCCAATATTTAGCTATAGAAGCGTGACCATTATTTTCATATCCGGCAACATAAACAGTAGGAACATAATTTATATTGAGATTTATAGTAGAACTCTTTGTGGCACCTTTGTTGTCCGTTGCTATAGCTTTTATATTGTGGCTTCCTTGCGTCAATGTTCCCTTTGCAATCAAAAAAGTATATGGAGAATCAGTTTTTGTACTACTGATTACATTATCAATATAAAATTCTACTTTGGCAATAGTACCATCTGAATCGGAAGCAGCAATATTTACTGCTATACTATCAGTTGTTAAAAATGTTGCATTGTTTGCAGGCGATATAATACTACAAACAGGAATTTTGTTGCCATTGTTTGGGGTAGGAATATTGTCATCCTTACAACTTATAACAATAAGCGTAACTAAAATACTTATTATAATGTTGATTGATTTTATTGTTTTCATAGCTAATTTTTCAATGTGAATCATAAAAAACATTGGATTGCACCCATACATAAGAACCATGTCCTGTAGTATAATATCCATAGCCGTTCCAATCTCCAGTAGCCGGCAATGATGTGTTGCCATCACCATTAGTATCACCACCACGGGCATCATCTCTATAGGATGTGAATATAACGGAAGCATCTATGTTTGCATTAGCTTTGTAATCACCTAAATCTACGCCGCCGGATGTTTGTCCAAATTTTAAGATTACATTTGGATTTATCTTTAAATAATCACTACTACCAACGTATAACGATCCGTTTCCACCTACATTAAACACATACGGTACTTCTGTTTCACCATAAACAACGGTACGACCACCTAATCCTCCTCCATAAACAAAAATGCCATTGTATTTATTTTTTTCGCTTGCATTATCTGGATTGTGATAACTATTGCTTGCGTCTAATCCATATTTTGCTTGAATAAAAATGGGTATAGCATTATCATAAAAAATATTGTTGGTTAACACGCTTATACTTTCATCATTCATGGATCCACCACTGAATGCAGCCGTAGTATAAGAATTAGTGCCGTAAGTGTGAGCAATGGTGCAATGGTCGAATGTAAAATCATGTATATTTCCTGTGCCGGCATCTGCATAAACTACCCCATTTCCAGCACCACCACCGTACAAGAATTTGCAATATCTGAACAAAGAACCATGTTGGTCGCCGCGCATGGTTAACCTACCCCAATCTCCTTTACTTGGTGTAGATGCATTTCCATCACCGTTATTATCACCGCAGTAAGAATCATCTTTATAAGATGTAAAGATAATAGGATTACTTGCTGTGCCATTTGCCGTAATTTTTGCATAGACTTCCATACCGCAATTAGCATCTTTAAATTTTATAATTGTGCCTGCTTCAATTACTAAAGGTGCGTTCACATTTACCCAAGTGCGCACCATATATACTTTACCTGCCACCCAAGTAGTAGGAACGTTGATATTTGAATTAATATCAACAGTATCACAGCTACTTGTACTTGCTCCTGTATTGATGACAACATCTGAGCCATAGGCAATGCCTTCGCTATTTTTTGCATAAGCTCTAACATGATATATATAACCTGCTGCAAACGGGGCTATATTAGTAGAAAACGTACCGACACCAGCTGCAATTGGTATTGTTACACCATCCGGATCATTTACAACAGGGTTAGTAGTTAATGCAATGGCAACGCCACATTCTGTTACGGAAGAGCTTCCTTGGTCTGTTACATTTCCACCTAATGTATATGTTGAATCATCAACTTTTATAGGTGATGTTGTGGTTACGGAAGCGATGCCATCGGGTGTGCTATCTTCTTTAGTACAAGATGAAATAAGTCCTATGCCAATAAGCAATATGGACAATGCTGTGTTTTTAATTGTTATTTTCATATTATTTGATTTTAAAAGTTATCTAATATTATTTTGCAAACTTATTTAGCAATTGCTTATATTTTCTCCTTAGAATAGAGGATTTTGAGGAAAAATAAAAATCCTCTATTTTCAGGATATTGTAATGATTTTAAATACTTTAATTTGTAGTAGCATATTTTATGAAGAAAATTATTGCAATAATTAGTCTATATATTTTTATTTATCCTAACGTTTTTGGTAGTTCGCTGAATAGTTTAGTAAACATACTTCCAAAAATGAAAGATGATACTGCAAAGGTTAGGTTGCTATTGGATATTAATAAAAAATATTCGAACAAAGACTACGACAGTTTTTTTCATTATCTTGTTTTGGCTGATCAGCTTTCTAAGCAATTAAAAACTACTTATTTTGATTTTTACATTTACACCAATTATTCCGAGTATTACTATTATAAATACGATTATAAAAACGCAATTGCTGCCGTAAAAAAAAGTAATAAAATTGCTTTAGAAAAAAAAGACAGCAAGCTGATTGCAAAAAGTTATAATAATCTTGCAGCTGTTTATAATCATTTCGGGCAATATAGATTTGCCATAGATGCGATTTTAAAATGCTTGGATATTTCTGAAAGAAGCGGAGATAGTATCAGCTTTGCTATACGTAACTTAACGGCATCTGCTACCTATTATTATTTGAATCAATATCAAAAATCAATTCAATACGCAGAGAAAGCAGTTTATTTCGGCAATATATTTAATAAACCTTATGCAATTGGAATGGGTTTGAACAATATAGCTTCCGGATATGCAAGTTTAAATATGCACGATAGTGCAATCATAATTTCCAAAAAACAATTAGACTACGCTAAAAAAGAAGGCGACATGGTGGTTATTAATTATGCACTAATCAATCTCTGTCATAGTTATTATTGCAAAAATAAAAGTTCAGAATTGGAATATTATTCCGCAGAGCTAAGAAAGTACAATGCCAATTATCCGGACAGTAACACATTAGCAGAAGCTTATGCCGCTTATGCACTCAATTCTATTTTGAAAAAACAATATGTTTCTGCAAAAGCATTATTAGATTCTGCAATATTTATAGCTCAACAAGTAGATGCTATTAGCACTTTTGAAAATATTTACAGAACATATTCAGCTTTATTTTATTTGCAAGGTGATATCTCTAAAGCAGAATATTTTATTTTCAAACATGATTCTATAGTAGATAATCAAAATATAAAATCAATTAATTTCTATACAGAAGAATTGAATACCATTTATGAAACTGAAAAAAAAGAAGTTCAAATAAAACTGCAAGAAGAACAAATTAAGCGAAAAAATACAATTAACTATATCCTTTTGGGTAGTTTGCTATCTGCCTTGTACATCCTATTTTTAATGTATCACATTTACAAAAACAAACAAATCATCCAACAACAACAAATTTACGAACTCGAAAAAGAGAAACAATTACAAGCCACTGAAGCCATTTTAAAAGGACAAGAAGAAGAACGAAGTCGTATTGCTAAAGATTTACACGACGGGTTAGGCGGCTTATTATCAGGCGTAAAATATTCACTAAACAATATGAAAGAGAATGTTATTTTAAGTGCAGAAAATGCTTCATCATTTTCGCGCAGCATCGACATGCTGGATACAGGCATTCAAGAATTACGACGAATTGCACATAACATGATGCCAGAAAACCTAATAAAATTTGGTTTAGACACAGCATTAAAAGATTATTGCAATAGCATTTCAAAAACAAATGTCTTACAAATAAATTATTCTTCTTTTATGATGGATAATTTTAAAGTAGATGCTTCTGTAAGCGTTATCGTTTATCGCGTTATTCAAGAACTAATAAACAATGCCATTAAACACGCCAATGCATCGCAACTAATTGTGCAATTGTCGAAAGATGAAAACTTGTTAAACGTTACTGTTGAAGATAACGGAAAAGGATTTGACACCACAGATATCCAAAATTTTAAAGGCGCCGGCTGGACGAACATTCACAACAGAATTAATTATCTTAAAGGGAAAATAGATGTACAATCTTCTGCAACAGAAGGCACTTCTATCAATATTGAAATTCCATTAGTATGAAGCCCATCAAATTATTTATAGTGGATGATCATTATATGATTATCGAAGGTATTGTCTCGATTATGCAACAAATAAAAGAGATTGATATTGTTGGCTACGCACAAAATGCTGATAGTTGTATGACATTCTTAAAACGAATTCAACCTGATGTCATTTTTTTAGATATTAATTTGCCCGACAAAAGCGGCATCGATATTTGTAAAGAAATAAAAACACTATATCCAGCCATAAAAATTTTAGCATTAAGCACTTTTAATCAAAATAGTTTTATCAATAGTATGTTGAACAATGGTGCTAACGGTTATCTATTAAAAAATGCGACTAAAGAAGAAATGTTAACTGCCATTCAAACGGTATTAGCACACAAACAATACTTATCTAAAGATGTTTCTGAAAACTTAAAAATCCAAACATCAAACTGTCCAATTCTGACGCGCAGAGAAAAAGAAATTTTAAAATTAATTGCAGACGGAATGACCAGTGCAGAAGTTGGCAAACAACTATTTATCAGTGTTACTACAGTTGACACACATCGCAAGCACTTATTAGAAAAACTAAAGGTAAATAACACCACTTCACTTATAAAAACTGCTATGCAATTTGGCTTGATATAATTCTGTACAGCAATCAACTCCAACGTTCATCTAAAGCACATCTGTTTTGGTATTTTCCTAAATGCACTTTATCTTTATAATACGCCATTATTTCGCGCATATCTTTATCCATATCTCCCGAAGGATAAAATATCTTATCTATAATTCCTTTCTTAATTTCAAAATCTAAATAACCTAAGGCTATCGGCACATTTGCTTTTATGGCAACATGATAAAAGCCGGTTTTCCATTGTGTACGTTTTCCGCGCGTACCTTCAGGCGTAATCACCATGCAAATTTTTTTCTCGTCTTTAATACTATTTGCCATGGCATCTACCAAGCTAATCCTTTTGGTGCTACCATCTTTCGGCGACCGATCAATCGGCGTTGCTCCTAAATAATACAACAACCAACTTAATGGCCAAAAAAACGCTTCTTTCTTTATTGCAATTTTTACGGGAATTTTTGCCAATACAAAAACTGCTTTTCCCAACACCATATCCCAAGCCGAAGTGTGCGGTGCTACTATCAACACACACTTATCTATCGGCAATATTACATCTACATCATACGTCCAACCTTTTACGTTTAGAATTAATTGAGAAATTATATTCAGCAACATATAGCTTTTTTTTGCAAAAATAAATGGAATACCATAAAAAATACTCATCATAATCGAGTATTTCATTCAAATAAAGTATAATTTAATTAAGAAGAATAGCGCAAATCCACGCTAAATTTCTCCGGATGACAAGGTGTAATATCTTTATAAAATTCCATCATCGTGCGCATATCTTTTTCCAAATCAGTCGGATAAATAATTTTACCAATGCCTGCAACTTTATTTTTATAATCTAAATAACCCAACAAAATAGGCACATTTGCCATTTTTGCCGTATGCCAAAATCCGGTTTTCCATTCCGTACGTTTACTTCTTGTCCCTTCCGGCGTTACCATAATATGCAACTCATCATTCTCATTAAATAAATTCACCATCGCTTCTACCATACTCGGTCTCGGATCGCCCGGTTTCTTTGGCGTTCTGTCAATGCCAATGCCACCCATTCCAAGCATAATACTTTTAAACGGAAAGCGTATCCATTCTTTTTTTACAGTAAATTTTACAGGCAAATGCATCAAATCAAATGCGGCGCGGGCTATTACCAAATCCATATTTGCAGTATGTGGCGCCGCAATCACTATCGATTTTTTAAATTCTTTGATGGCTTCCGTTTGTAATTTCCAACCCAAAATTTTAAAAATAAAAACAAAAATCTTCCGTATCATAATACACAAAGATGCACTATTTTTTTAAAATATTATTTGACGTTTCTCAAAACTCTTATTGATTATTTTTTGGGCGTTGCGCCGCCACGCCACAAATCTACGCTGGCGCCGCGCTATCCGCTGCAATGTTTTTTCCTGACGAAAATCAAAGCACAAAAAACATTTCCGCTTCTATCGCTAACGCAAAGTCAACGTACGTTAACCATCAAAAAATTTATAAAAATAGTTGCTATAACAACTAAATTGTTTATCTTTAATTGTGTAAATCATAAATCTGTATTCATAAATCTGAAATCTTAATTCCATCATGTCTGATTTTATTAAATCGTTTGAAGAAAAAGCACCCGAAATCATTTTTGAATGGAACGATACCAAAACAGAAGCACAAGGTTGGCTAGTCATCAACTCCTTGCGAGGCGGTGCTGCAGGCGGTGGCACACGCATGCGTAAAGGATTAACTAAGCACGAAGTAACTTCCTTAGCAAAAACCATGGAAATCAAATTTTCTGTTTCCGGTCCGGCAATTGGTGGTGCAAAATCAGGTATCAATTTCGACCCAAACGATCCAAGAAAAAAAGGTGTTTTAGAACGTTGGTTTAAAGCCGTTGCTCCAATACTTAAAAGCTATTATGGCACCGGCGGCGATATGAATATCGACGAAATAGACGAAGTTATTCCGATTACCGAAGAATATGGCATTTGGCATCCGCAAGAAGGTATTGTAAATGGTCATTATCATCCAAAAGAACGCGACAAAATCAATAAAATCGGGCAATTGCGCGTAGGCGTTTCCAAACTCATCGAAGATGAAGATTATACGCCTTCCAAAAAAGCAGGCTATTTAGTTGCCGATATGATTACAGGTTTCGGCGTTGCCGAATCGGTAAAACATTATTATCAACTTTTTAAAAAAGAAGATATCAAAAATAAAAAAGCCACGATACAAGGTTTTGGAAATGTGGGTGCAGCAGCAGCTTATTTCCTGGCACAAGAAGGCGTAAAAATCACCGGAATTATTGATATCACAGGCGCACTTATCGACGAAAAAGGACTCGACTTTGAGCGAATAAAATCCTTGTTTTTAAACAGGAAAAACAACAAACTCTACCATAAAAAATTGATGCCGTTCAAAAACGCACAAACAGCATTTTGGAAAACCAAAGCCGATATTTTTATTCCTGCGGCAGGCTCGCGATTTGTTACAGAAGATAATTTAGATGCTATGCTGAATGCAGGGATTGAAGTAATTTCTTCCGGTGCAAACGTACCGTTTAATGATCCTGAAATTTTTTACGGGAAAATATTAAACAAAGCTGATGCCAACATTGCTGTCATTCCTGATTTTATTGCCAATTGCGGTATGGCACGTGTGTTTGCCTATCTTATGCATAAAAATGTAAAAATTACGGATGATGCCATTTTTCAAGATGTTTCAAAAACCATCTATCAAGCATTGTATAAGATTTATAAGAAAGATAAAAAGAAAAATTTTTTAACCAAAAAAGCATTGCAACTTGCTATTGAAGAGTTAAGTTGATGAATTTGATAATTTGGAAATATGATAATTTGATGAGTAAAATAATGAGCAAAATAACATAGCGTACATTAATTATTTCAAGTTTCAATTTTCACATAAGTGAATTATCAAATCAATACATTGTCAAATTATCAAATTAAAAATTATGCCTATCTATCATCATCTCGGAAAAATACCGCAAAAACGGCATACTGTTTTCAAATCAGAAAATGGAAATTTTTATTACGAACAATTATTCGGCACTGAAGGATTTCATGGACATTCGTCTTTATTATATCACGTACATCGACCAACTCAAGTAAAAGAAATTTTATCATCAAAAGATGTTACACCAAAAATTGCCATCGAAAAAAATATAAAAGCTTTACTATTACAAGGATTTCAAATTGAACCATCGGACGATTTTTTAGATAGCAGAAAAGATTTATTGGTAAACAGCGATTGTGTAATTGGTTTGGCTGCACCACGCAAATCATTGACGACCTATTTCTATAAAAATGCGGATGCTGATGAAATGATTTTTATTCATAAAGGAAGCGGAACACTTCGCACTTTTATGGGCAACATTCCATTTGAGTATGGCGATTATTTAATCATTCCGCGCGGCATGATTTATCAAATTGAATTTAATACAGATGAAAATCGATTACTATACTTAGAATCGCATGCGCCCATATATACACCGAAACGTTATAAGAATTTATCCGGGCAATTATTAGAACATGCACCATTTTGTGAGCGCGATTTTAAATTGCCAGCAACATTAGAAACACACGATGAAAAAGGCGACTTCCTTATCAAAATAAAAAAACAAAATACACTGCACGAGTTTGTTTATGCTACGCATCCGTTTGATGTGGTTGGTTACGATGGCTATAATTTTCCTTATGGTTTCAGTATACATAATTTCGAACCTGTAACAGGACGCGTGCATCAACCACCACCGGTGCATCAAACATTTGAAACAAATACTTTGGTAGTTTGCTCTTTTTGTCCTCGTTTATACGATTATCATCCTTTGGCAATTCCGGCACCTTACAACCATAGCAATATCGACAGCGACGAAGTGTTGTATTATGTAGACGGCGATTTTATGAGCAGAAATAATATTGAACAAGGTCATATCACATTACATCCAAAAGGAATTCCACACGGACCGGCACCCGGCGCGATGGAACGCAGCATCGGACAAAAAGAGACACAAGAATTGGCTGTAATGATTGACACGTTTAAACCTTTAATGGTAACAGAAAACGCGATGAAAATTGATGATGGAAAATATTATAAAAGTTGGTTAGAATAATTTGTTGAAATGATTTTTCCTTAAATGGAAATTTCAAAAAATTATAGAATGGAAAAATTAGAAAAAATATTCGAAGGTGCACAAGATTTTTTGCCATTGCTCGGCACTGATTATGTTGAGTTGTATATTGGCAATGCTAAGCAAGCAGCGCATTATTATAAAACAGCTTTCGGGTTTCAATCGCTGGCTTATTCAGGTTTAGAAACCGGCGTAAAAGACAAGGCATCTTATGTATTAAAACAAGATAAAATCAGATTGGTATTAACAACGCCGCTTACTTCAGATTCTGTCATCAACCAACATATCGTAAAGCACGGTGATGGTGTAAAAATAATTGCACTTTGGGTAGATGATGCCACTCAATCGTTTGAAGAAACGACTAAGCGCGGTGCCAAACCTTTTATGCAACCAACAATAGAAAAAGATGAATTTGGTGAAGTAGTGCGTTCCGGCATTTATACGTATGGCGAAACCGTTCATATTTTTGTAGAAAGAAAAAATTACAACGGCATTTTTTTGCCGGGATATCAAGCATGGAAATCAACCTATAATCCGGGAAGTGTCGGGTTAAAATACATCGACCACATGGTTGGAAATGTGGGTTGGAATGAAATGAATATTTGGGTAAAATGGTATGAAGACGTAATGGGTTTTGTAAATTTCCTTTCGTTCGATGATAAACAAATCCATACCGAATATTCAGCCTTAATGAGTAAAGTGATGAGCAATGGAAATGGTAGAATAAAATTTCCAATTAACGAACCAGCTGAAGGTGAAAAAAAATCGCAAATTGAAGAATACTTAGATTTCTATGAAAGTCAAGGTGTGCAACATATTGCCGTTGCTACTGACGATATCATTTCAACCATAACACAAATGCTGAAAAATGGTGTCGAGTTTTTATCGGCGCCACCACATACCTATTACGAAGATATTCCGAATCGTTTGGGTGCACATTTTCAGGAAATGAAAGAAGATATTTCTATATTAGAAAAATTGGGAATTTTAATTGATGCTGACGAAGATGGTTATTTGTTGCAAATTTTTACCAAGCCGGTACAAGACAGACCAACATTATTTTTTGAAATTATACAACGTATGGGCGCAAAAGGATTTGGAGCCGGCAACTTCAAAGCCTTATTTGAAAGCATAGAAAGAGAACAAGCAAAACGAGGGACACTTTAAAAAACAAAAAGTATATAGTAGTAAGTAGCAAGAAAATCTTATTACTTTATACATTATTCTTAATACTAAAAAAATGAACTTTAATTACGGATACATACTCGAATCAACAGCAAAGAAAATTAAATTAGAATTGCAACGCAAGTTCAATGAAATTGGTGTAGATATTACCGTGGATCAATGGGTAGTTCTATTTGAATTGCACACGCACGGCACACAAAATCAAGTTGCTTTGTGCGAACATTGTTCTAAAGATGCACCAACTATAACGCGCATCATCGACTTATTATTAAAGAAAGAACTCGTCAACCGTGATGGCTGTACTGAAGACAGAAGACGTTTTAATATTTCGCTCAGCAAAAAAGGGAAACAATTGATACAAAAATTACTTCCTGTCATCATCGAATTTAGAATAAAAGGTTGGCACGGATTAACAGAAAAAGATATCGCACATATAGAACGCATTACCAATAAAATACAAGAAAATTTATCTTAATTTCTATGTGAACTTAGTGCCTAAGTGGTTTAAAAAATATAAAATGACAATACAAGAACTCAATCAAAACAACGACCATTTTACCATACACAATTTACCTTATGGTGTCTTCTCAACGCCAACAAAATCGGCACGTGCAGGCGTTGCTATCGGAAATTATATTGTCGATTTGGCTAAACTATTTGAATTAAACTTTTTTGATGGTATTATAGCAACTAATGTTTTTGCTCAAGATGCGTTGAACGATTTTATTGCATTAGGCAAACATACACATCTAATTGTTCGACAAAAATTACAAACATTATTAAAGGAAGAAAGTCCATTTTTTCAAGAATATGCCAGCAATTTTATTTACAAACAATGCGAAGCAAAAATGCATCTTCCGGTTCGCATCGGTGATTACACCGATTTTTATTCTTCTGAAGAACATGCCAGCAATGTAGGGAAAATGTTTCGACCAAATGCAGCACCATTAATGCCTAATTGGAAACACATGCCAATCGCTTATCACGGAAGAAGTTCTTCTATCATTACAACAAACACCAACATCAAGCGACCAAATGGCCAAATTATAAAATCAATTCTTGAAGATGGCACACATGAAATTATTTATTCAGCATCTAAAACTTTAGATATTGAAATAGAATTAGGATTTATCATCGGAAAGGAAAATCAGCTGGGAACATCAATAAATACAGGCGATGCCACCGATTATATTTTTGGTGTTGTATTGCTTAATGATTTTTCTGCACGAGATATTCAACGTTGGGAATATCAACCGCTCGGTCCATTCTTAGGAAAAAATTTCGCAACATCTATTTCTCCTTGGATTATTCCATACGAAGCACTTAAAGAATTTTTGGTAGATGCACCAACTCAATCGACGGAAGTATTGCCTTATCTACAAGAACAAAACAGAAAAAATTTTGACATAGAAATTACCTTTGAAATTGAAACAAAAGAAAAGCAAAAAGGAATAGCCGCAGTTACCAACTCAAAATATTTATATTGGACAGCCGAGCAACAAATTGCGCATCACACTGTAAATGGTTGTAATCTGCGTATTGGCGACATTTTTGGAACCGGCACCATTTCCGGAAAAGAAAAAAATAGTTTTGGTAGTTTGTTAGAATTAACTTGGAACGGCAAAGAAAAAATAAAAATTGGAAATGAAGAACGAACTTTTTTACAAGATGGCGACACCGTTATTCTTAGTGCTGTTTGTAAAAATGAAAAAATAAAAATCGGTTTTGGCGAGCTAAGAAATATGATAATGGAATAATGAAAAAATGAAAAAAATCTTACTACTCACTATTTACTACTCACTACTATAATATGTTTGGCTTACAACAAGAATATGATAAATATACCGAAGAAGATTTCTTGGTTTGGAAATTGTTGTTTCAACGTCAACGCGTTTTGCTGCAAAATATGGCATCAAACGAATTTATTGAAGGCATGGATGAAATGCAATTTAACGAAGATAAAATTCCCGATTTTAAATATGTCAATGAAGTATTAGCTAAGTCAACCGGTTGGCAAATTGAAGTAGTGCCGGGCTTAATTCCTGACAAAGATTTTTTTGAATTGCTCGCCAATAAAAAATTTCCATCGTCCACTTGGTTGCGCAAATTAGAGCAGTTAGATTACTTGGAAGAGCCCGATATGTTTCACGATTGCTTTGCGCACATGCCATTGCTGGCCGAACAATTTTTCGTTGATTACTTGCAGGAACTTTCTAAAATTGCTTTGCGTTATATTGACGATGCTTTAGCCATCGAGCTTATCGGACGCATTTATTGGTTTACGGTTGAGTTTGGATTAATTCAGCAACAAAATGGAATGCGCATTTATGGCGCCGGCATTTTATCTTCGAGTGGCGAAAGTATTTTTTGTTTGAGTGAAAAAGCTAACAGAAAATCGTTCAATGTAAAAGAAATTATGGAAATGCATTATTATAAAGATCATTATCAGGATAGATATTACGTCATCAACACGTACAAGGATTTATTTGATGCCATTCCGGATATAGATAAACTAATGGAACACGCATTAAAAATCATTCCACATGATAAAACGATAAATGCAACGCCATTAGATTTTAAATTATAAATAATGAAAAAGCATACGCTTAAAAGAATAAAATCCAGCATTAGAAAAAAACAAATTAGCGATGGTTTTTTCGACGGACGTTTTGCACCCAAAATTCAACCCAACAAAAAGAAGCAACAGAATAAAAAACAATGCAGATTAAAAATTGAACTCGACTAAAAAATGAAAACAATTATACCAAAAGAACGTTCGTTAAAAGAGATTTCTAATTTCCTAACTTCATCAATAATACCGCGACCGATTGCCTTTGTAAGCACCATAAATGCTGATGGTCAGCCGAATTTGAGTCCGTTTTCATTTTTCAATGCTTTTAGTTCCGACCCGCCAATTTTGGTTTTTTCTCCGGCAAAAAGTGCGCTTTCCGGCAAGCAAAAAGATACGTATCACAACATCAAAAATATTCCGGAATGTGTTATTCATATCGCCAACTATGCCATGACAGAACAACTTTCTGTAACGAGTGGTTCTTATCCAAACGATGTCAATGAATTTATAAAAGGCGGATTTACAGAAGAAAAATCGACAATAGTAAAACCACCACGTATTAAAGAAGCGCCAGTAGCATTTGAGTGTAAAGTACAACAAGTAATAGAATTGGGCGACAAAGGTGGCTCGGGAAATTTAGTAATTTGTGAGATAGTTGCAATTCATATAGATGAAAATTTATTAGATGAAAATGGAAATGTAATTGCCGAAAAATTAGATCCGATTGCACGCTTAGGTTACAATTATTATGCACGATTGAGCAAAGACCATATTTTTGAAACACCAAAGCCTTTGCGTGCTTATGGCGTTGGCGTAGATGCTATTCCACAATGGATAAAAGACGAAAATGTATTAACGGGAAATGAATTGGGCAAACTCGCCAGCATTGCCGAAATTCCGAACAAAGAAGACATACTACAAGATGCCGAATTAGTTGAGCTAATTACAGATTATAAATCACAAGGAATTTACGAGATAAAAAGGTTATTAGAAAACAACCAAATTAAAGAAGCTTGGTTAATCTTGTTGAATATAAAATAAGAAATTAAACACCTAACAAACTTTTTACCATTGCAGAAATGCGCGCACCTTCGGCTTGTCCGGCAACTTTTTTTGAAACCGCACCAATTACTTTTCCCATATCTTTAATTGATGTAGCACCGGTTTCTGTTATGGTGTTTTGCACGATTGCTTTTAATTCATCATCGCTCAATTGTTTTGGTAAATAAGTTGCAATAACGTCCATTTCTTCTTTTTCTTTCACGGCTAATTCCGGACGATTTTCTTTCGTGAAAATTTCAAAAGATTCTTTCCGTTGATTGAATAATTTTTGCAAGATTTTTATTTCTTGTTCTGCAGAAATTTCTCCTGTTGCACCTTTTTCAGTCTTGGCAATTAAAAATGCGGCTTTAATCGCTTTTATCGTGCGCACTTTTACTTCATTTTTTGAAAGCATCGCTTCCTTTAATTCGTTGTTGATATTTTGGTCTAAACTCATTATTGTTATACGTTATAATTATTTACAGAATAAATTTTCACTTTACTTCTTCGTAGTCGATTAATTCGGCATCATTAAATTTGGAATTTGATGTTGCTTGTTGTTGTGTTTGTTGTTGTTGATTTTGATAGATAGTTTGGCGAGAAGGTGCTTGATTAATTTCTTTATCTTCTTGATGAAATCCTTCCCAAATCATTTTAATGAGTTTGTAACCGGCAATAAAAATGATGATGTATTTAAAAAATCGAAACATGTTGTAAAAATAAAGTTTATCGTTACACTATAACGTTAAAAATCTGCAAAAAGTTCGATTAATACTATAGATTTGAATATTGTCGCAATTAATCCGTTGCTTAAATCAACTCAAAACTTCGGGCAACAAATTTAGTCAAGGCTTCGCCTTTCAACATATTTTGAGAGAGCAATGCTAAATCATATAATTGCTTAACATGTTTTTCTTGTTGTGTTGCATCTTCTTCCAACAACTTAGCATTAATAGGATGATTGGTGTTGATGACTAAATTCAGTTTTTCATCCATGCCACCAAACATAAACGGCGAACCGCCACCCATTTTTTGCATTTCCATCATACGGCGCATAAATTCATTTCTGGTAATCACAATCGGCGCATCTGTTGGCGATAATGCTTTCAATTCGATGTCGGCTTTTGTTTTTTCGATGTTGGTTTCAAACAAGGTTTTTAGTTTTTCTTCTTGTTCTTTTGTAAGCACCGAATCTGCTGTATCGTCTTTCGGAATTAAATTCGAAACGATATCGGCATCCACGCGTTTAAATTGAATTCTCTCTTTCTTATCATCTGTTGCAACGCCATTTTTCATTTCTATTTGTTGCATAAAATGATTGTCTATCATCGTATCCAATTTCACAATTTCGTATCCACGCTCTTTTGCTTGTTGGATATAGCTGTGTTGTTCTTCCTCGTCTGTCGTATATAGAATTACAAGATTGCCATCTTTGTCGGTTTGGTTTGCAACAATTTTTTCTTTTAATTCTGACAAAGTATAGAAAGCGTTATCAATCGTTGGAAACAAAGCAAAGCTGTTGCTTCTTTCGTAAAATTTCTCATCGCTAATCATGCCATATTTCACAAACAAGCCAATGTCGCTCCATTTTTCTTCAAATTGTTTTCTATCGTTATTGAAAATTTCTTGCAATTTATCCGACACTTTTTTAGAGATATGTTGGTTGATTTTTTTGACATTCGCATCGCTTTGCAAATAGGAACGAGAAACGTTGAGCGGAATATCCGGCGAGTCGATAACGCCGTGCAATAAGGTTAAATATTCCGGCACAATTTCACCCACATTATCTGTTACAAAAACTTGATTGCAGTACAACTGAATTTTATCTTTTTGGACTTCAAAATTCTTCTTCAATTTCGGGAAATATAAAATGCCGGTTAGGTTGAACGGATAATCAACATTTAAGTGAATCCAAAACAAAGGCTCTTCAAAATTCATCGGATACAATTCGCGATAGAAATTTTTGTAATCTTCATCGGTTAACGAAGACGGCGTTTTTGTCCAAGCCGGATTCGTGTTGTTGATGATTTCCGGTTCTAATGGTTTTTCAGCTTTCTTGTCGTCTTCACTTTGCCATTTAAAACCAAATTGAATTGGAACAGGCAAAAATTTGCAATATTTATTGAGTAAAGATTTAATGCGATGTTCTTCTAAAAATTCTTTAGAATCTTCCGCTATGTATAATGTAATTTCTGTGCCTCTTTCTTGTTTGTCTGTTTCTTCTAAAGTAAACTCTGTTGAGCCATCACAAGTCCATTTTACTGCCGGTTCTTCTTTATATGATTTGGTATTGATTTCCACTTTTTCAGCCACCATAAATGCCGAATAAAAGCCCAAACCAAAATGTCCGATAATGGCATTTGAATCGGTGTTTTTTAATTTTTCTACAAACTCGCCTGCCGAAGAAAATGCAATTTGGTTGATGTATTTTTTCACTTCGTCTGCCGTCATGCCTAAACCTTTGTCGGCAATTGTAAGTGTATTATTTTCTTTGTTGATAGAAATTTGAATAGTTAAATCGCCGAGGTCGCCTTTGGCTTCGCCTAATTGAGAAAGACCTTTGAGTTTTTTGGTTGCATCAACTGCGTTAGAAACTAATTCGCGTAAAAATATTTCGTGGTCAGAGTATAAGAATTTTTTGATAATGGGAAAGATGTTCTCCGTTTGCACATTAATTTTTCCAGTTTCCATTGTCATAATGTATTTAGATTTTGAGATTTAAGAAATGAGATTTTTTCTGATTTTAATTCAAAAGTTATTCCAATAAGGATTGGCTGACAAGTTGGCATTTTTCTTTTTTAGAATGGACGAATATTTAATTGAAAAACTTAAAATTTGAAATAATTTTAACTATTTTATCTTTGAAAAAATTATAATTTTGTGAATAACGATAAAAATGAAATTTCTAACCAAGGCTCACAAGAAGAACACGGAAGGCGCAATGAAGATGCTGTCAGAAAGGAAGTTGCCCATCAACTTAGAAAAAGCGTTGATACAGTTAGAAAAGAACTCGAAAAACAACAAATCATTTTCACAAATCACCAACAAGAAGATGTAGAAAAATCTTTTATTTTCAAGTATGCGAAAGCAAACAATCTGTGGATAGAAGATTTTTATTCACTTGGCACGCCTACAAATGCAGGCGGATATGAAAACACATTGGCATTAAATGAAACAAGTGGTTTCTTATATAAAAGCAACAATTTATTTAACGCAAAATTTTTAATCTCGAATTTATTAGAACAAATAAGATTACATAACGAGTTATTTCCAGAAACAAGTTATGAGATAGTTGGATTTACTTGATTTGAAAATGGTGCGAATGGTGTTCCATAAATTGAAGTTATTTTAAAACAAATCTATGTAGATAATGCCGAGCAAGCTACTATGCAAGAAATCATTGAATTTATGATGTCGTTAGAATTTAAACAAGTAGATGAAGCAAAGTTTAGCAATGGGAAATATATAGTTGCAGATTTATATCCACGAAATGTATTAAAAGATAAAGATGGATTTATTTATGTGGTTGATGATATTGTTTATTGCAATACATCAAAATAAATTATTTTATCGCGGATTGGTTGACCACACAGTAGCTTCCTGAATAAAACCGACATCGCGCATTTCGAGCATAGAAACAATTAGATGTGCTATATCTTGTGCTTCTAATTTAGTGTTGTTGAAATCGCGTTTTGGACGACCAGAATTAACGACAAAATTGGTTTGCACTTCGCTTGGATGCACCATCATCACACGAATATTATATTGCCGAAGTTCATCTCGCCAACACTCTGTCATACCACGCAAAGCCCATTTTGAAGTAGAATATGCCGTTCCGTTTTGATGTCCTTTTAATGCAGATGTGGATGCTACATTAATGATATTTCCATATTGTTGCTCAATAAAATATTTTGCACATTCTCTGCCGCACAACATAGCACCAACTACATTGGTTTCCATTATATCTTTAAATTTATTCAAATCAATATTTTGTAATAAATCAAAATAACCAAAGCCTGCATTGTTGATTAATGCATCTAATCCATTTAATTGTTTGATGGAATTTTTTACTAATTTGATGACATCTTTTTCATCAGTAACATCGGCAACAATTGGAATAGCACCAATCTTCTTGGCAACTTCATTTAAAGTTTTTTTATTTCTTCCATTGATAACAACTTGTGCTCCTTTTTTAATTAATAATTCAGCCGTAGCCAATCCAATGCCTGAACTTCCTCCGGTGATTAATATTTTAGAATTTTTTATTTTCATAGTTGAGAAAAATTTGCATCTGAATTTAATAAAAAAAAGCACGACAAAAACGCCGTGCTTTAATTTTTACCCGAATTAATTATTTATTTATCATCATAAGTATAAGCAATACCTTTTTTCAAGGCTTGTTTGCCATAAGAAAATGCACCTGAATTAGCATTATCCGAAGTCATATAAACAAAAGGACAACCCATTTCTGCTGCAGCTTCTAACATTTTTTTATTAGCACGTTTATCAGCACCGGCACCGGAAACATATCCTGAAAAATATCCGGATGTTTTTCCTTTTACTTCGCCTACTTTTTTCAAGCCAACAATTTCCGATTTATCTAAAAGTATTTCTACTTTTTCCCAATCATCTTTACTATTAACAACAATTTTTTCTGAAATATCTTCTACTCGACCACTTGAATATTGTATTTTTTCGATAGCTTTCTTTGTTAATGTTTGTTCTGCATCTTCTCCATCATACGTAAATATTACTTTGAAGTCATCTACTTTAATTACTTTTCCGTCAATGGTTTTTCCTCCATGCAAGAAGATTTTGTCTGATGCAAATGCCACCATTACTGCAAATGCAAAGAATAGAGTTGTGAGTGTTTTTTTCATAGGATTGAATTTTTACTTTTATAAATTTATTTTATTAATTCTTTATTTTCAAAAATTATACCAAAATTATCCAATTGTATTCAAAATTAAATTATATCCCACTTTTTTTTATCCGTACTAACACGTAATTTTTTTCCAATATCTAACAAATTTATGCTAAAATTGAAAATTATAATATTCAGAAATATTAGTATTTTGCGGAACTATTTCTTAAAATATCTTGTTTTAAATCATATTCTCTAACCATAAAAAATTTATAATCATGATGTATGCAATTTTAGGGTTAATCGTATTAACTGTCTTTTTATCGTTTGTTACTGTACAGCAAGGAACTGTTGCTGTTCTTACTGTCTTTGGGAAATATCGCAGAATATTAGGTCCTGGCTTAAACATGAAAATTCCATTTATAGAACAAATTTACAGACGTATTTCTATCCAAAACCGCTCAGTAGAATTGGAATTTCAAGCCATTACTTCCGACCAAGCCAATGTTTATTTTAAAGCGATGTTGTTGTATGCTGTTTTAAATACTGAAGAAAATACACTCAAAAATGTGGCATTTAAATTTATAGATGAACGCAATTTAATGCAAGCTTTAGTGCGCACTATTGAAGGTTCTATTCGTGGGTTTGTAGCTACTAAAAAACAAGCCGAAGTGCTTTCGTTGAGAAAAGAAATCGTTGAAGATGTGAAAGAACAAATAGATATGACTTTAGAAACTTGGGGTTATCACTTATTAGATTTACAATTAAACGATATTACGTTTGATGAAACCATCATAAAGTCGATGGCGCAAGTAGTGGCATCTGCTAATTTAAAAGCCGCTGCAGAAAACGAAGGTCAGGCTTTATTAATTACAAAAACGAAAGCTGCTGAAGCAGATGGAAATGCTATCAAAATTGCTGCTGAAGCTGAGCGAACAGCCGCACAATTGCGCGGTCAAGGTGTGGCATTATTTAGAGAAGAAGTAGCAAAAGGTATGACATCGGCAGCTAAAGAAATGGAACAAGCTAATTTAGATACTTCCGTAATTTTATTTTCGATGTGGACGGAAGCCATTAAAAATTTTGCAGAATACGGAAAAGGCAATGTTATTTTCTTAGATGGTTCATCAGATGGAATGCAAAAAACAATGAAAGAAATGATGGCGATGAATACTCTGATGGATCCGAAATTGAATAAGTAAATTTTAATCTGAATATTTAGAAAAGAGACGCATGTGCGTCTCTTTTTTTATTGTTTACTATAGTTGGTAATAGTAATACTTTTTATAGAGCCATCATTGGTGTAATGAAACAAAATATTTGGTTTGTCTTCGTCCCAATCAGTATCAGCTGTAGGTTCATTTGGCAAAAATATAAAATACATTACATCTGCTGATTTATCATAATTTAAAACAGCGTTTTCGATGCCTAATTTTTGTAAATATGGCAATACTTCTATGATGTTTTTTTTATCTATTGTTTGCGCCATATAATTTCTTTTTTTAAGAGTTTTTCCATTTTGTTTGTGAAATAAGCAGTTATAATAAATCCATCTTCTATTTCTTCTTTGTAAACAACTACTAAAACTTTATTTTCATATTTATAAACAGCTGCCAAGAATTCTTCATTTGTGCCTTTGCAAATAAAATCAGGATAACTTATAGCTTTCAACACTTCATCAATCTGATTCTCTAATTCTATATGTGCTTCTAAAATATGCTGCCATCGTTCATCTGTTAGTCTTATAACAACATTGTTTATACTTTTAGTTTCTTTCACTAATTTAAAGTTACATTTTTTTGTTAAAATGAATAGTTAATTAATGGAAATCAAATCTTTTTGAATGTATTTTACCAGCTTTGGATTTTTAAGGGCGCTTTCTGTAATCAATTCTGTTTTTATATTTAATGAATCTGAAATAGATTGTTCTAATTGAACTAATTGCAATAAGCTGATTCTAGTATTAAATTTTACCAATAAATCTAAATCAGAATTTTTGTTTTGTTCGCCACGAGCAAAAGAACCAAATACAGCTACCTTTTCCGGTTTGTACGGAGCCAGTATTTGTAAAATTTGTTCTTGTTGCTGTGTGCTAATCATATAGTAAAGATAAGAGATTTTATGTTTAGTGTAATGTCGGGTTTTTATTTATTGAAATTAGACAGCCCATTTTATGAGGCAGTATTTGAAAGAAAGACTAAGTATTGTTATAATTAAAAAGCCTCATGTTTAACACATGAGGCTTTAAACTATATAAATTACTATTCATCATCAATATTGTTTCTTTTTTTTACAACATCAGAAACAACTTCTGTAACACCACCAACCACTTTAGATCCTTCACATGCCATTGTTTTTCCAATATCACAAGCTACATCTAAACCTACTGTGGCTAATTTTCCAAGTATGGCTAATGTGGCTAATACTTTGTCTGTTCCATTACTTTCTGCCATTTTGTATAGATTTTAATTGTTAATAATATCCTAATAACATGAAAACACAATGTAAAGTTCCTTGGCTCTTAAAAAATTATTTTTTGATGACGTTGTATATTATTCCAACAAACAAAAAAACAAAAGCGATAAATCCAAATGAATAAATCCACATAATAGTGATATTATCATTAGAATACCCTTCAGCATTGACACCGACCATTACATGTCCTAACATTTTAACAAACAATGCTCCTTTAAAAATTACCTTGTCAAAATACGCCATTATTACCAATATAATAAATACTGTTGTTGTTTTAAAACAAAAACTACTAAATGAGAAATTAGACATAGAATAAAGATAAGATAAAATTATAAATTAAACCAATCTAATTACCTACTCAAGAACATACTCTTATCCTTGTACAATTGTCTGAAATAAGGATCGAATAAATCTTTAATAAAATAAATGGCTTCACCAGTAGATTTCATTTCAGGACCGAGTTCTTTACTTACATTCGGAAATTTATCGAAAGAGAAAACAGGCTCTTTTATAGCATAGCCATTTAGTTTTTCAGTAAAAGAAAAATCTTTTAATTTATGCGTGCCTAACATCACTTTGGTTGCCATATTCAAATATGGAATTTTGTATGCTTTGCAAATAAACGGTGTCGTTCTTGAAGCACGCGGATTAGCTTCTATCACATATACTTTATCGCCTTTTATAGCAAACTGTATATTTATCAATCCACAAATTTCTAATGCTTTACACAATTTTTCTGTGTAATGTTTCATCGTTTCAATAATAATTGGACCAAGGCTATATGGCGGCAATACAGAATTACTGTCGCCGCTGTGAATTCCTGCCGGCTCGATATGTTCCATCACGCCCATAATTTGCACATCTGTTCCGTCGTAAATGGCATCAATTTCTGCTTCTTTTGCTCGGTCTAAGAAATGATCAATCAAAATCACATTATCCGGAATATCTTTCAATAAATTAATAACCGATGTTTCACATTCTTGGTCGTTGATGACGATTCGCATACGTTGTCCGCCCAATACATAACTTGGACGCACCAAAACCGGATAACCTACTTTATTGGCAACGGCTAAGGCTTCATCAGCATCTATTGCTGTTCCATAATCCGGATAAGGAATTTCCAATTCTTTCAACAAATCAGAAAAGCGACCTCTATCCTCGGCAATGTCCATATCATTATACGAAGTGCCAATTATTTTGATGCCTTTTTCATGTAATCTCTTAGAAAGTTTTAATGCTGTTTGTCCACCCAACTGCACAATCACTCCTTCCGGTTGCTCGTGTTCAATCAGCTCCCATAGGTGTTCCCAAAAAACAGGTTCAAAATAAAGTTTGTCTGCAATATCAAAATCGGTAGAAACAGTTTCCGGATTGCAATTTATCATTATCGCTTCGTAGCCAACTTCTTTAATCGCTAATAAGCCATGCACGCAACAATAATCAAACTCGATACCTTGACCAATACGATTTGGTCCAGCTCCTAAAACAATAATTTTTTTCTTGTCAGAACGTGTACTTTCATTTTCTTCATCAAAAGAAGAATAATAATAAGGAGTTTGGGCTTCAAACTCGGCGGCGCAAGTGTCCACCATTTTATAAACGCGTTTTATGCCTAATGTTTTTCGTTTTTCATAAACAACATCTTCATCAATTCTTCCTAATAAAAAAGCTAACTGCGCATCAGCATATCCTTTTTTCTTTGCTGTTACGAGCAATTCTTTCGGAATATTATCGATATTATATTGTTGAATTTCTTTTTCCAACTTCACTAATTCTTGTACTTGCATCAAAAACCAATTATCGATGCCGGTTAGTTTTTGGATGGTATGCAACGGGACACCAAGCGATATAGCATCTTTAATTTTAAAAATTCTATCCCAACTTGGATGTTGTAAACTATCTAAAATTTCTTCCGTTTTAGATAATCCTTTTCCATCGGCACCTAAACCAATTTTATTATTTTCTAAAGATTGACAAGCTTTTTGTAAGGCTTCGGCAAAATTTCTTCCGATGCCCATTACTTCACCAACCGCTTTCATTTGTAAACCTAAGGTTGCATCACAGCCGTGAAATTTATCGAAATTCCAACGTGGTATTTTTACTATGACGTAGTCTAATGCCGGTTCAAAACAAGCAGAAGTTGTCTTGGTAATTTGATTGTTAAGTTCATCTAAATTATAACCGATAGCCAATTTGGCTGCTATTTTTGCAATTGGATAACCTGTTGCTTTAGATGCCAATGCCGAAGAGCGAGAAACACGCGGATTGATTTCTATAACGATAATTTCTTCTGTTTCCGGATTTACGGAAAACTGCACATTACATCCGCCGGCAAAGCTGCCCAATCCACGCATTAATTTTTGTGCTTGGTTGCGCATTTCTTGAAAAACCGGATCAGGTAAAGTCATTGCCGGAGCAACGGTAATCGAGTCGCCGGTATGAACACCCATTGGGTCGAGGTTTTCTACTGTACATATAATGACAACACTATCGTTGATGTCGCGTAGCAATTCTAACTCAAATTCTTTCCAACCTAAAACTGCTTTTTCTACCAATACTTCGTGTACCGGAGAAGATTTTAGACCATGTGCCAATGCTGCTTCAAAATCTTCAGCTTTATGTACAAATCCGCCGCCGGAACCGCCGAGTGTATAAGATGGTCGAATTACTAACGGAAAGCCGATTTTTTGTGCGGCTTCTTTTCCCTCCAACATAGAATTGGCAATATAAGATGGCGCTACGCCTAAGCCTAAATCCACGCAATATTTTCTAAATGCTTCTCTGTTTTCGGTGGTTTCAATAACATTCAAATCGACACCAATCACACGCACATTATATTTTTCCCAAAGTCCGATTTCAGATGCCTCTTTGCAAAGATTTAAAGCTGTTTGTCCGCCCATCGTTGGTAAAACAGCATCAATCTTTCTTTCTTCTAAAATTTCTTGGATAGAATCAATTGTCAAAGGTTTTAGATAAATATGATCGGCAGTAACTTCATCGGTCATTATTGTCGCAGGATTGGAGTTGATAAGCGACACTTCGATGCCTTCTTCTCTTAAAGAACGAGCTGCTTGTGAACCGGAATAGTCAAACTCGCAAGCTTGACCAATAATAATAGGTCCGCTACCTATAATCAGTACCGATTTAATGGAATTATCTTTTGGCATTTTTGGGAAAGTTTTACAAAGATAAGAAAAAACAAATTTCCTTTTGATGTAAATAATGATATGAAAACCTTAACAGATTTATGAAATCATTCAAGAATCAACAATAAACGAAGAAAGGTCTATTCTAAATGCTGATTATAGCATTGTGCTGTCAGCAATTTTTGTGTGTTCAGGATAATCTGTCGTGTAATGCAAACCTCGACTTTCTTTGCGCAACATGGCACAGCGCGTAACTAAATATCCGATTGTAATCATATTTCTCAATTCTAAAAGTTGAGGTGAAATCGTGGTGGTTTCATACAATTCTTCGGTTTCTTTAAACAAAAGATACAAGCGTTCTTGGGCGCGTTTTAAACGACCATTGTTGCGAACAATACCGACATAACTACTCATTATATCTTTCAATTCTTTAATACTTTGTGTGATGATTACCATTTCTTTCGGGTCACTGGTGCCATCGGCATTCCATTGCGGGAATTGTGCTTCTGAGTCTTTTATGTTTGGAAGTTCTTTACAAATATCTTCAAAAATACGATGAGAAAAAACGATAGCTTCCAAAAGTGAATTACTTGCTAAGCGATTAGCACCGTGCAAGCCTGTATTGCTACATTCGCCGCAAGCATATAAATTTTTAATTGATGAACGACCAAATTCATCTACATTAATTCCTCCACAAGCATAATGTGCTGCCGGCACTACCGGAATCATATCTTTGAAAACATCGATACCAATGGATTTGCATTTCTCATAAATATTTGGAAAATGATGTAAGAAATTATCTTTATCCATGTGGCGACAATCTAAATACATGTGATCCTCTCCACTTTTTTTCATTTCATTGTCGATGGCACGCGCTACTATATCTCGCGGAGCTAAGGAACCACGTTTGTCGTAATTTGCCATTAAGTCGCTGCCATCTTTCGTTCTTAGGATTGCGCCGTCGCCACGAACTGCTTCTGTTATAAGAAAATTTGGACTTACACCAGGTTCATATAACGCTGTTGGATGAAATTGGACAAACTCTAAATTTGCTACTCGGCCTTTGGCACGATAAACCATTGCGATGCCATCTCCGGTAGCGATGCTTGGATTTGTTGTAGCTCGATAAATTTGTCCGAAACCGCCTGTAGCCAACACCACCATTTTACTTTCAATTTTCTCGATTTGGTTAGTTTCTAAATTCAACACGTAAACGCCATAACATTGAATATCTTTGGTAACGCGCGTAATTACTCTGCCGAGATGATGTTGCGTCAATAAATCAATTACAAAATGATGTTGAGAAATTTCGATGTTTTTTGCTTGATGAGCTTTTGCTAATAGAGAACGTTCCACTTCCCAGCCTGTAATATCTTTATGGTGCAACACTCTGAATTCTGAATGTCCGCCTTCTTTTCCTAATTTATAAGCACCATCTTCATTCTTATCAAATTTAGTTCCCCATTGTATGAGCTCATCCACACGTTGTCTGCCTTCTCGCACTACAATATCCACCACTTCTTCGTTACACAAACCATCACCTGCTATTAAGGTATCTTGAATATGTTTTTCGTATGTATCATTTTCAAAATTAGTTACCACAGCAATTCCACCTTGCGCATATTGTGTATTACTATCACCTTCGTTGGCTTTAGTAAGAATCAAGATTTTCTTTTCTGGAAATTTTTCTGCGAGTTTTACAGCTAAACTTAATCCGGCAATGCCTGAGCCGATGATAACAATATCAGTCATACAACAAAAATAGTATTTAGAAAGGAGTAAAGTGTATCTGTTAACGGATTTTTATAATTCACTTTGAAATTAAAGATAAATATCAATTAAGACTTTTACTTATTTAACTGTATCAATATTTAAAGATAATGACATCGATTTTTTAGAATCTGTCTTTTTTATTTTTTTTTGATTTTGATGGAGAAAAGAATATAAGATAGTACGATAGCTAAAGCAAGCTCAAATAACATTAGATATAAATTTCCCCAGCTCTGTAAGAAATATGCCAATGTGATAAAAATGATATTAACAATAACAAGTATTAATGTAGCTTGGAAATGAGAAAGACCTAAATCTATTAGACGATGGTGGATATGATTTCTGTCGGCTTCAAACGGCGATTTTTTATCTAAAATTCTGAGTGTAAATACACGCAACGTATCAAATAATGGAATAATCAATACAGCAATTGCCATTGCTGGTGCTGCTACTATATGAATGCCTTGTTCTCGTCCACTTAATAAAACCATTTCATTTTGTTCTATAAATTGTATGGCTAAAACAGCCGCCAATAATCCAATACTTAAGCTTCCGGAATCACCCATGAATATTTTGGCAGGTGTCGAATTATATTTCAAAAATGCCAAAACGGCTCCACTCATTGATGCTGCCAAAACAGCATAATCATAAAAACCATAATAAAAAAACCAAGCACCAAATGCAAATGACATTAAAACACAAATACTTCCGGCAAGCATATTTATTCCGTCAATAATGTTGAATGCATTAATTATAAAAATGATGGTTACGATGGACAAAGCCATACTCACCGGCTCGCTGATATAAGAAAATCCAAACAAACCATACAAACTAGTTAAGCGTATATCGCCTAAAATAACCACGATACTTGCGGCAAAAATTTGACCAATAAATTTTTTTGTTGCTACTAACTCTACGATATCGTCTTTTGCACCCAACATGAACATAAAACAAAGTGCTGCCAAAATATAGCGCATTCCGTTAGATGGAAAAAATTTAGCAAACAAACACAAGCTTATCATAAATCCGGCAAAAATACCGATGCCACCTAATGTAGGAATTACATTTTGGTGTACTTTACGCTCATTCGGAGAATCAAATAGATGTTTAATATTGGCTATTTTAATAATAGACGGAATGAACATATACGTAAGAACGAATGAGGTCAACAATGCTGAAGCCAATTTCAGATAGTCGCTGTGCATAGATTATGTTTCAAAGTTAACAACATTTATTTAAAAAACGTTAAAAACTCAACAACTTTTCGAGTAATTTTTGGTATTGTTTTATCACTATTTGTTGGGAGAAAATACGCTCGGCGCGCACTCTTGCATTAATACCTAATGATTGTTTTTGCGTTTGTGGAAGATTTATAAATTTTGCTATACTTTGTTGAAGTGCTATGGCATTTTCTACTTCACAAATAAATCCGGTTTCATTATCTACAACGGCATCGCGGCAACCTGCAGTATCTGTGGTTATACATGGTTTTGCCATAGCCATACTTTCCAAAATAACACGAGGCATTCCTTCTCTATAAGATGGCAACACCACACAATCTGCTTGGCAAATAAATGGTCGTATATCTTTTTGATGTGGAATATAAATGATAATTTTCTCATTTACCCAATGCTCTAATTCTGCTTGTTTAATGGCAGTTGGATTATCGTTGTCGATATCGCCGAGCAAAAGAAACTCCACATTTTTATGTTCCAGTAAGATTTGTTTTGCCGCTTCGATATATTCATAAACGCCTTTATCTTTCAACAACCTGCCAATCATCAGAAAGCGAATTTTTTCTGTTGGAGTCGGATGAAAATTAATATCGCTTTTTTCTTGTTTACAAAAATCCGGATGGAATTTTTCTGTATCGATTCCTGAACCCGGAATTAGTTGTGTTTTTTCATGGTCGACTAATTTTTCCTCAATAAAAATTTTTAAATCATCTTTATTTTGAAACAACACGACATCTGCTGTAGAAAACGCCAACTTATATAATTGATGTGCGATTTTGCTGACCCAATTTTCGTTTAAAAAAGTATAGCCTAATCCGGTAACTGTGCAAATAGTTTTAGTGCCACTAAATTTTGCTGCCAGCGTTCCGTAAATGTTGGGTTTAATAGTGTATTGCAAAACCGCATCTAATTGATATTGACGATAAATTTTTCTGAGTTCATTCATCAATAGAAAATCTTTCCAAGGATTAGTGCCTTTGCGTGCTAATTGATTTACAGCAACAAACTCTATATTTTTTTCTTGTAATAATTTGGTGTAATCATCTTCAGGTGCAATTGCAATTACCTTATATCCATTAAGTTGCAGTTGCTCTATCAAACCCAAACGGAAATTGAAAATATTAAACGCCGTGTTGGCAACGATTCCTATTTTTTTGTTTGATGGCATTTAATTTCTTTATTTGAATTTTTATGTTAGATTTTACAAATGACCAATTTTATTCCATATACTTTCTCCAAAAATTCTGGAAGACAATCAGCGCCCAAATTTGTGCGTGTACGTCGCCCGGATTATTGGAAAATAATTGTTGTTTGATATTTCTTATCACATCTACATTAAATATATTTTGCTGTTGGATGTAATCATCGCTCAACCAATCATTCAAAATTTTATCTTTTAAATCGGTTCTGAACCATTGTAACAACGGCACTTCAAAACCTTTTTTTGGTCGGTTGTACAATTCTTTCGGCAAATAATTTCTAAACGCATCTTGTACAATTTTCTTTTTCATCTTGGCATTTATCTTGCTCGAAACCGGCAACGAAAATGCAAATTCAACCACGCGATAATCCAAAAATGGTGTTCGCACTTCTAAGGAATTGCGCATACTCATTCTATCTACTTTCGTCAGCATATCATACGGCAAAACCATATTTACGTCTGCTAATAAATTATCATTTAATGTTCCATCATAAGAAACCAAAGAAGCATATTGCTGTCTTGTTTTGATGATTTCTGTTAAAGCTGTGTCCACTTTATCGCCTAATAAATTTTCGACAAACTGCATATCGTTGATGCAACACCAGCGCCACCAACGCTCGTTCGGTGGTAATTCCATTCCGTTGGCAAAGCGTTCTAATTGCCTGATTTTATTGCTGATTTTTCCACTGCGCGATTTCGGCAAAGCCGACCAAAGTGGTTGTAAAAGTTGAATGATATTGGTTTTCCAATTATTGCTTCGTGCTTGCCATTCGCCGTAATGTTTATTATAGCCGGCAAATAATTCATCACCGGCATCGCCGGACAAAGCTACTGTAACATGTTGCCGCGTATATTTCGATAAAATATTTACTAATAATGCCGATGAATCAGCGAAAGGTTCGTCGGTATAATCCAACAGCTCATGTAAACTCTGAAATAAATCTTCATTTTTTAATTTAAAAATGGTGTGATTGGTTTTAAAATGCTGGGCAACCAAATTGGCATATGGTGTTTCATCAAAAAAATCATTGCCTTCAAATCCGATAGAAAAAGTGTTTAGATTTTTGGTATGTCGAGCTGCCATAGCCGTAATCACAGACGAGTCGATACCACCACTTAAAAACGCGCCTAAAGGTACATCGGCGATTAAACGCAAGCGCACTGCATCGTCGAGCAAATCAACTAATTTTTTTTGTTGTTCTTCATAAGTTAATGGATTTTGCTCTGCCGTTGTTGCATGGTATGGAATGTTATACCACTTCTGAATTTTTATTTCTGCTGGACGAATGAAAACTTGATATCCGGGTTCTAAGCGTTGTATATTTTTAAAAATGGAATTTTTGCCCGGAATATAATTGAGTTGAAAATACAAACTCGCTGCACTCCAATTGATTTCTTTTTGAATGGGAAATTGAAGCAGTGCTTTCAACTCCGAAGCAAAGAAAAGATAATCTTCGTCTTGGTAATAATATAAAGGTTTGATGCCAAATCTATCGCAAGCAATGAAGAGTGAATTATCTAATTTGTCGTAAATCGCAAAAGCAAAAAAACCATTGAGTTTATGTAAAAAATCTTTTCCAAAAACGATATAACTATTGAGCAAAACTTCGGTATCGGAATGTGTTTTAAAAACGATGCCTTTTTGTTCTAATTCTTGTTTGAGAGTTTGAAAATTAAAAATTTCTCCATTAAAAATAATGGCATATCGTTCGGTGCTATCAAAAAGAGGTTGGTGTGCCGCTTCTGAAGTGTCGATGATTGATAAGCGCGCATGCACTAAGGCTGCATTGTTTATGGAAATAGAATTTTGAAAATCGGGACCTCGTTTATTAAGAGAAACGGCTGCATTTTGCAACCATTGTTGTTCTATTGTTTTATTTTTAAAAGTGTACGCACCGGCAATCCCACACATTTCGGTTTACAATTTACGGTGTGTAATGTACGATTTTTATTTTTTACTTTATCCGCTGATTATTTGACAAGTACTTCGTGTTGCTTTTATTTATTTGATTCCAAACAGACTCTGCTTTGTTGATCTTATTCAGAGCCCACTGCGTGAAACTCTGCTGAGAAAGAAAACGCTATTTCAACTTTTGCATTTCATCCAGCATCGAAATATCATCCGGAGAAATGATGTATTTGCGTTTGGTAGTTGTAATTAGAATTTGCTTGTCTAATCGCGAAGCAAACGACAAAGCCTTGCCATAATTGGGAATTAAATAATATCCGATATAGCCAAAGACGCCACCTGACGAAAATAATTTCAAACGTTTTAGCGGATTTACAGTATCTATCAACTTAATTTGTTGAATTTCATTTTTGGGAATTTCAATTGTCGTGCAGGCAGTAACAATATGAATTGAAGAAGGATCTATCGAATAAAATTTTGGTTTAAAGAAATAGGTAATACCGCCTGCAATTGCCAATATTGCTACAACAATATACTCAATGATATTTGGTTGTTGATGTTTGCCGAAAAAATTATATAATGAAAGGGAAATAATGGTTGCAACTATTGCAAAAAACAATATACTTAAAAAAATTGAAAGCATATCGAATGACAAAGTGTATCTCTTTTCCATATTGTCAATTTTATTGATAAAAACACCAATTTTATCACAAAAAGTTCCTAACTATTTCTTGAATCTTCGCCCCAATTTAATTTCTCGCGAAGCGTAGCCAAGTAAGAACTTTCTGGCAAGCGCAGAAGTTTAAAATAGAAGTTGGCTTTGCGCACAGCCAATTGGAATGAGTTGTCGATATTGGCAAAACGTGAATCTATAGAACATAAAAAATTATTGGAGCGACATTCGACTTCAAACGAAAGTACTGTATCATCTGCAATGATAATTGGACGTGCATTTAGGTTATGCGGAGCAACCGGCGTTAATACAAATGTATCTGATGTAGGAAAAACAATCGGTCCGCCACAACTCAAAGAATATGCTGTTGAACCTGTTGGTGTTGCTACAATTAAGCCATCAGCCCAAAAAGAATTTAAAAATTCACCATTCAAATACACATGCACCACAATCATGGAAGACGAATCGGTTTTGTGAATGGTAAACTCGTTTAAACCAAAATTGACTTCACCAAAAAGTGGTTTATTCGTTTCTACACTAATCAAGGTTCTATCTTCGATGGTGTAAGTATTTTGGCGAATCGAATTCACCAACAACTTGATTTCTTCTTTATGAATATCTGCCAAAAAACCCAAGCGTCCCATGTTGATGCCGGCAACAGGAATTTCACTGTTGCGCACTAATTGTAACGTATCTAACAAAGTTCCATCTCCGCCTAATGTAATCAGCAAGTCGATATTTTTTTGGACATCTTCTGCCGACTTAAACGTTTGGATTTTTTGTTTGGGTATTTTTCGTTTGACGTTTTTGTAATAGGCATCAAAAATCTGAAAAGGAATGTCGTATTGTTGTAGTAAAGCAATCAACTCAGAAACATACGGTGTATGTTCTTCTTTAAAAATGCGACTATAAATTCCTACTGTCATCTTGTTTAAATTATTGGTTTAGTTATTAGTTATTAGGATTTAAAAGAAAATAACAAATAACCTATAACATCTATCCAACATTAAACCTAAATCGGTTGTGTAAAATGTAAATATACGCCATTCTTTAAATATCTGTTTACGCTATATTCGATTCTGAAAAGATTAGAATTTGAAGTCACAAAATTCAATCCTATTCCATAACCGAATTGCCATTTATTTTTATATTGATTATTGAACGCGTAATTATTATCCCAAACATAAGCGGCATCAAAATAAGCAGACAAGTATAACTTGAGCGGCAAATAAGCTAAAGAGGAACGGAAAATTTGTGCTGTTTTTCCTTTAAACTTTTTGAGTTTGCTGTATTGAAAACTAAATACTCGAAACCGAAATTCATGTTTAAATAATAGGAAATGTTGACCATCCAACACATTCAATTCGTAACCACGCACCAAGTTTTCGCCATAACCTAATGATTTTATCGGCTGTAAATTATAAGGTTGTTTTAATGGCCAAGATAATTGCCATTTTATCATGGATGCTGTTGAAAATCGTTGATATTTTTTCCATTGAAAATACTTACTGAATTGAAAATTAACGGAGGTCATTTTTGTTTTCATGAACCCTAATCCGTAGTTGGTAAGGTTAGCTGTTAAATACCAACCTTGTGTTGGATAGGCTTTAATATTTCTATGGTCGGAAATAAATGTGTAGCCGATTTTAAAATATTGCTGTCGTTTATTGCCATCTGAAAAGTATTCAGGATTAGCCTGTAAAACAGTATCACTAACGGCTGTAATGCCATAACCTGTCGAAAAATAATGTGTGTTGTATATGGCTTTGCGATACGAAACTTGCGCAGAAACTTCTATCTTTTGTTGTTGCCAACTTGAACCCAAATACATGTAAGCAAGTTTGTCGTCTAAGGTATTATACGCAATTCTTCGCGTGCGCAACATTGAAAAATACATGGATAATCCAACATTTTTTTTCCTGACATTTAATTGCGGAATGCTGTATCCGACCTCTAATTTTTGGGCAAAACCAAAACTAATGGCTAATTGTAGTGCATCATTTCTGCCGGAAATATTGCCCCAATTAACTAACGCACCATACTGCAATCGTTTAAAGTCGTGATTATATTGTTTCCACCATTCCACAACGTTTCGGTCAACGAATTTGATAATAGGCAATGGAATTATCGTCCAACGTTCATGTACTTGTACAATAATATCCAAACTATCATCTTCCCAATTCTTGATATTCAGATTAACATCATTAAACAAACCGATGTTGAAAATATTTAAACGTTGATGCAATAACGTAGAGTCCATATCCTTTGCAGGAAAAGAATCATTCTCGCGAATAGTCATTTCTCTCAAAATAACATAAGGCTTCGTTTTTTTATTTCCTTCAATTATAATATTTCGAACTTTTACAAAAGAATTATCGCTTTGTGCATACATGCAACCACACCAACAAAGCAAGTATATAAACAAAAAATTTTTCAAGAATCAGATTTATATATCAGCGCCAAATTAAGACGATTTTTTTTAAAAGAGATGAATGAGCATTAAACCTAAAACTTGACCAAACATTCCGACCATAAAGCCGGAATACACTTCTCTTAAGGTATGCGCTTGTAAATAAATTCTTGCTGACGCAATAGCACCACAAAGTAACACTGCACACAAAAAATAATTACTCATATCAATTGGAGAAATAAACACTAACAATAAAATTGCTGTCAGTGCTCCGCCAATGCCAACCATATGCAAACTCAATTTATGAAATACATTAATTACAAATGTCATAAACAAAGAAGCAACTGTACCTAACATAAATATATGCACAACGATAGGATAGTTGGTTTTCTTCACTGCGAGATACGACCAAACATAAAAAATAATACAAGCAACTAATGGTAATATGCGTTCTTTCTTATCCGGCATTTCAAAACTGTCGATAAAATCTAATTTTTTGAGTAACAAAATACTGATGGCAGGAAACATGAAAGTATTCAGCCAAATGATGGCAATACTTAATGGTTTCGACATTCCTGCGAAATAAAATGGATTGACATACAATAGCAATGCAACGTACCAAGTAGGAATTAGAAGTGGATGAAAAATATAGGAAAGTATTTTGGAGATAATTTTCACGTAAGGTTTCTTTCTTTAGTTGATTAGTTTAATTGAAAATTTATAATTCTTTACGCAAACGCGCCACCGGAATATTTAATTGTTCTCTATATTTTGCTACTGTTCTGCGTGCGATGTTATAGCCTTTTTCTTTTAATTGTTCCGTTAAATACTCATCGCTATAAGGTTTCGATTTGTCTTCGGCAGCAATTAAACCTTCTAATATTTTTTTTACTTCGCGTGTAGAAACTTCTTCGCCTGTTTCTGTTTGCATACCTTCCGAGAAAAAATGTTTTAACGGAAAAACACCAAATTCTGTTTGGCAATATTTGCTATTGGCAACGCGCGAAATAGTGGAAATATCTAAATTTGTAATTTCTGCAATATCTTTTAAAATCATCGGGCGCAATTTTATTTCATCGCCGCTTAAAAAATATTCTTTTTGAAATTCTACGATGGTTTCCATTGTTACAAACAAAGTATGTTGGCGTTGTTTGATAGCATCGATAAACCATTTTGCGGCATCAATTTTTTGTTTGATAAAAACGACAGCTTCTTTTTGTTTCTTATCTTTCATTGCGCCTTTGCCGTAAGATGTCAGCATTTCTTTAAATGAATCGCTGATGCGCAAATCCGGTGCATTTTTTCCATTTAATAAAACTTCTAATTCGCCGTTGTTATTTTCTACGGTAAAATCGGGAATAATAGATTGATGATTTACGGTTGACGTTACATCACTAGTTCCGCCTGGTTTTGGGTTGAGATGCAAAATAACATCTAATGCATATTTTAGTTGTTCTTCATCTACATTAAGTTGCTTCATCAACTTATCGTAATGCTTTTTTGTAAATGCATCAAATTGTGTGTTGATAATTTCCAATGCCAATTTTACGTTGGCATTTTGTTCTTTTCGTTCTAATTGAATTTGCAAACATTCTTGCAGGTTTCTTGCTGCCACGCCCGGCGGATCAAAGCGTTGAAGTGTACGTAAAATCTCTTCCACTTCATTTATATCAGTTGTTAGATTTTTTTGAAAAGCTAAATCATCAACTATAGCATCTAAATCTCGGCGCAAATAGCCATCATTATCGATGCTACCAATAAGTTGGTCGGCAATTTGCCATTCGTGTTCATTTAAATCTAACAAATTGAGTTGCTCATCCAAAAAATCGTGGAAGGTCTTTCCAACAGCAAACGGCATTTGCTTTTTCTCTTCTTTGCTGCCATAATCATCGCTGCCATCACTGTTATAATCGTAATCGTCTTTTGTATAATCTTGTACATCTAAATCATCTCCATAATCATCAGCGTCGTGGTCGTTATCATAATCGTCGCTGTCGTTATCGTTTATTTGTTCCGGCTCGGTTAAGTCTTCTTTTGAATTATCAAAATCAGCCATATTTTCTTCTAATGCCGGATTTATTTCTAATTCTTCTTTGATGCGTTGTTCTAAATTGGCGGTTGGTACTTGCAATAACTTCATCAACTGTATCTGTTGAGGCGACAGCTTTTGAAGCATTTTCTGTGTGAGTCGTTGGTGTAGCATAAGTTAATTCTGCAAAAAATGTAAATGGACAATTTTCTACAAAAATAAGTTAGATTTCCTTATAATACTAACTATTAACAGATAATATGACGATAAGAAAATAAGATTAGAACCTGAAACGTTTCTATGGTTCAATGAGAAACAAAGGTTGGTCGTATTCTATGGCTTGTGCATTGTCCACCATTACTTTAATTACTTTACCGGAAACTTCGCTCTGAATTTCATTAAATAATTTCATCGCTTCGATGATACAAAGCACATCGCCTTTTTTTACTTTGTCGCCTACTTTTACGAATGGCTCTTTGCCTTCGCCTGCTGCGCGATAGAAAGTACCAATCATCGGTGCTTTTATGGTTTGAAAATTTCCGGCTGAAGTTGATTCACTTTTTGTTTCTTTTTCTGTAGTAACAGTCGGTTGAGTTGTATTAGCTGCGCTTACTGGTGCTGAAACGACCGAAGTAACACCTTTAGAAGTAGCAAAATCTTTGTGTTTTATGGTAATTTTAAAATCGCCATCTTGCACTTTCAACTCACCTAAATTATTGTCGTTTAAAAGTTGAATTAGTTTTTTAATTTTCGCTAAATCCATGTATCAAATATAGAGATTAATTTGTTATTTCTACAATTTGAAAATGAAATCCATCAAACAAAAAATGCTCCCAAATTGGAAGCATTTTAAATATATAAGATTGAAGTGCTTATTTTACACGTTCCATGTAAGCACCGGTTTCGGTGTTTACTTTTATTTTATCGCCAACGTTTACAAACAAAGGAATCATCACTTTTGCGCCTGTAGAAACAGTGCTTGGGCGCAATGTGTTAGTGGCTGTATCGCCTTTAATTCCGGGTTCTGCATAAGTAACTTCTACGATTACTGTTGACGGCAATTCGCAAGTTAACGGCATTTCATCTTCGGCACGAACTGCAATTTTTACGTTCATTCCTTCTTCCAAGAAATCGGGTGCATTGATGATATTAGAAGCAACAGAAATTTGTTCAAATGTTTCATTATTCATGAACGTAAACATTTCTCCTTCCAGATACAAATATTGATATTCACGATATTCCACGCGAACTTCATCTAATTTTGCACCTGCAGGAAATGTATTTTCCAATACGCGACCTGTAGTAACACTCTTTATTTTAGTACGAACGAAAGCGGCGCCTTTGCCGGGTTTTACGTGTAAAAATTCAACTACTTTATATATATCAGAGTTGAAGTTGATACACATTCCATTACGGATATCTGATGTTGATGCCATTTATAGAGAATTTGAGATGTGAGATTTAAGAGTGGAAATTTCTTTCTACTCAAAAGCCTCATATCTATTAGTCTAAATTATTTTACGTATCCTTCGATTAATACTTTTCCGTTATAGTATAAATCATTACCTGAAACGTAAGCTCTGTGTGATAAGTGACTTTCTCCGGTTACTTTGCAAGTAATTACATTCGGAGCTTCCATTTTGTAATGTGTACGTCTTTTATCGCGTCTGGTTGTTGATTGTCTGCGCTTAGGATGTGCCATTGTTTTTAATTTAAGTTGTCTTTTAATTTATTTAAACCTTCCCAACGTGGGTCTGCTTTTTTATTTTCTTGTTTCTTTTCCAAGATATTTACAATTTCTTTGTCGCAATATTCCGTTTCGCCTGGTTTATCACAAACACGATGCACCGGAATAGAGACATGGATAATATCATAAAAGAGCGATGTAATATCTAAGTATTGATCATCTCTCGCCACAAAAATGATTTCTCTGTCATCGTCTGCTCTCCAATCTTCATCCATTTTATACTTAACATAAACAATTTGTGATGTGTGTATGCTTAATGGAATTGGAGCCGTGCATCTGTCGCATTCACTCCAAATTGTTCCGTCGAAATCAAGTTCTATTACTAAAGGTTCTTGCCTATTGTCTAAGGTAACATTGACTTGCACATCGCATTTTTCGATGAGTGCATCTTCAAAATTGGAAAAGAACTTTTCTGTCAGTTCATAAGTAAACTCATGAACGCCTTTTTTTAATCCGGCATGTGGTAAATAGTATTCTTGTAGTGAATCTGACATACCTTTTCATTACATGATTTAAAAAAGGAATGCAAAGATAGCGATTTTTTCGAGAAATAAGAAATTTAGAAAATGAAAATTGTAAAAATTAATAGATTGATTATCAATATTATATCAATCAAAACTTATTACTATTTTGTTACTTTTGATTCTATTTAAGGCATCAACTAAGAAAAATTAATTTAATAAAGTGGCTTTATATCCAGCTTTTTCAATAATAGTTACTATTTCCGTAGCTGAAATTCCTGAAGCAGTAACTGTGAGAATTTTATCTTTATTGGTGGTGTCAACTTGCCAAGAGATTATTCCTTGTTCATTATTTAAATATGGCGTTACGGTTGATACACAGCCTCCACAATTGATATTGGTTTTAAATTGATATTGTTTAGTTTCCATTTTATTTCCTTTTATAGTACAAAGTTGAGTAAACTTACGCTAATGTGTTTTATACAATTCTTGGTTTATTTTATAAAATTTACTTTTTCCATTTTAATCGCAAACTATTGCTTACAACACTTACGCTGCTCAATGCCATTGCCGCTCCTGCAATCATTGGGTTTAATAGAAAACCATTAATTGGAAATAAAATTCCTGCAGCAATAGGAATGCCAATTATGTTATAAATAAATGCCCAAAATAAATTTTGTTTGATGGTATTTACGGTTTGTTTGGACAAACGAATAGCTTGTGGAATTTTCATTAAATCAGAAGAAATAATAGTCATTTTAGCAACGTCCATAGCAATATCGCTGCCTTTGCCCATTGCGATACTCACATCTGCTGTTGCTAATGCTGTGCTGTCGTTGATGCCGTCGCCGACCATCGCCACTATTTTTCCTTGTTGTTGTAATGTTTTTACAAAATCAGCTTTATGTTGTGGCAACATCTCGGCTTTATACTGCGTAATTCCGGTTTGTTCTGCCACAGCTTTTGCTGTTGCTTCATTGTCGCCTGTCAGCATATAAATTTCTATGTCCATTGCTTGCAATTGTTGTATCGCAGTTGCTGATGTTGCTTTTATCTTATCGGAAATTGCAAAGATGGCTAATGCTCGTTTGCTGTCGACAAACCAAATAACCGTCTTTGATTCTTGACTCCATTTTTCGGCTTTTTCTGTTAATATTTCTTCTACTTGAATTTGATTTTCGAGCATGAGTTTTTTATTCCCAACAAAATAATTTTCGTTGTTATAAATTGCAGATGCGCCTTTTCCTGTAATGCTGTTAAAAGCTTCTATCGGTACTACTGTTGAATTGTTTAAATGTTGAACAACAGCATTGGCTAAAGGATGCTCAGATTGGCTTTCTATACTTTTTAAAATAGCTTTTAAGTTTTCATTTTCATCTAACCAAAAAACATCACTTACTTCGGGTTTACCTTCGGTAATGGTACCAGTTTTATCTAAGATAAGTGCATTTATTTTCTTAGATAATTCTAAACTTTCGGCATCTTTTATTAAAATGCCGTTTTCTGCACCTTTACCAATACCAACCATTATTGCTGTAGGTGTTGCTAATCCTAATGCACACGGACAAGCAATAACCAATACGGTTACGGCAGTTAATAATCCTTGTACGATGCCGTTTTCTCCTCCCAAAAACCACCACAAAAAGAAAGTAATAATGGCAATAATAATTATACTTGGCACAAAAATTCCGGCTATATTATCTACTAACTTTTGAACCGGTGCTTTGCTGCCTTGTGCATCTTGAACCATTTTTATGATATGTGCCAACATAGTTTCTTTCCCAACTTTTTCTGCTCTAAATTGGAAACTTCCTTTTTGATTGATGGTGCCGGCAAATACTTCGGCATTTTTTTCTTTTAAAACAGGAATAGGTTCACCGTTAAGCATGCTTTCATCTACATAAGAAGAGCCCGACACAACTGTACCATCAACGGCAATTTTTTCGCCGGGTTTTACCAATATAATATCATCGATTTTTACTTCGTCAATATTGACAGTTTGTTCGCTTCCGTTTGCTTGGATAATGGTTACGGTTTTGGCCTGCAAACCTATCAACTTTTTAATGGCAGAAGAAGTATTGCCTTTGGCTTTTTCTTCTAATAATTTTCCTAACAATATAAAAGCAATAATGACGGCGGCGGCTTCAAAATATACGTGTGCTTCTAACCCACGACTTTCCCAAAATTTGGGAAACAACATAGTAAACACACTAAACAAATACGCAATTCCGGTACTTAAAGCAACCAAAGTATCCATATTGGCGGAGCGATGTTTGGCTTGTTTCCACGCATTGATAAAGAAATCTCTGCCGAGCCACCACACCACCGGCGATGCCAATACAAACATTATGTAATTAGCATACGGCATATTCATAAAAAACATTCCGATGATAACAACAGGCAAAGACAACACAATTGCCCATATCGTTTTGGTTTTTAATGCTTGGAATTTTTGGTTGTGAATAGACTCTAATGTTTCTTGTTGTTGCTGTTCTTCTTCTACTAAAATATCATAACCTGCAGCTTGTATGGCCTGTTGTATTTTCTGAGCATTGGTCATGTTAGGCAAAAACTCAACCGTTAAATTTCCGGAAGCAAAATTTACGCTTGCGTTTACTACTCCATTTTCATTTTTTACTGTATGTTCTACACTTCCGGCACAGGAAGCGCACGACATACCTAACACAGGAAAATTAGCTTTTATGGTTGTAACACCATAGCCCAAATTTTTAATGGCTTGAATTGCCGATGAAATAACTTCTTTCTTATCAACTGTAATAATTGCTCGGCGATTATTTAATTCTACTTTGTGTGATGCTATACCGTTTACTTGCGCTAATCCTTTATCTACAATAAGTGCGCAATGCTCGCTTTCTACATTTTCTAATGGCAGAAAAATCGTATTACTTTCTTCATTATTTGCCATGGTATTCCATTTTATAAGGCAAAATTGGACATTAAAAACAAGAAAAGGTTGTAAGTTTTTGGAATAGAGTTATAAGATTTACACTTTGTCTAAAGGTTTGCGTTTGTTTTCTCGAATTTTCTTGAAATGGCTAGGTGTCAATCCGGTTACTTTTTTAAATTGATTGCTCAAGTATGCGACACTGGAATAGTTTAGACGAAAGGCGATTTCACTCAAAGAAAGTTCGTCATACACTAATAATTCTTTTACTTTTTCAATTTTTTGTGCGATAAAATATTGCTCGATAGTTGTGCCTTCTATTTCAGAAAATAAGTTGGACAAATAAGTATAATCGTAGTGCAAGGTGTTGCTTAATACATCGGATAAATTTTGTTTGCTGTCGTTGTTTTGGATATGTACTTGTTCGATGATAATGTTCTTTATTTTTTCGATGATGCGCTCACGCTTGTCGCTGATTAATTGAAAACCTAAAGCGTTTAATCCATTTTCGATTTTAGTTTGTTGTGCTGTTGTTGGTGCATTTTCTAAAACAACTTCTCCAAGTGTAATAAACTTTACATTCAGGTTTGCTTTTTCCATTTCTTGTTGCACTGCCATGATGCATCTATTGCAAACCATATTTTTTATGTAGAGTGTGTGCATCTCTTATCTTATTTAATTAAAATGGAAATTACATCATATCAACATAAATGATGCATTTATGTTTGATTTTTCTTCGAGATATGTGTTCGAATTTTATTTCGTAATTACCGTTTTAAGTCAAGTCTATTTTATTGATTTCAAACCAATCTTTGCGCATGCGTGTGTCTGATGTAAATTGCAATTGTTTGTCAATTTTTTGTTGCACATTTATAATAGAATCCGAAATCATTTTATGTTCTATAATTTCATCTTCTTTAAATCCCATTTTATCTAAAATTGCAATGATTCTTTCTGAGCCAAATTTTTGCAACAAGACATCTTCCAACGAAGTATAAAAAATAACTTCGTTTTGTGATAAAGTTTCTACTAAATGTTGTTTGATATTATTTTCTATTTGAAAAGAAGGATGATGTTCCGCGAAAATAATGTGATAATCCGAAATGTTTATTTTGTTTAATAAGGTAGATGCTTGTAACAAATAAACAGTTGGCGCTGCACTTTCTATTTCAGAGAATGCGATATTGTTTGCCTGTAAAATATTGATGAGTTGTTGTTTGGTATCTTCAAAATAATACAACAAGAGCACCTTTTTTTGTGCAAGTAAATTGACAGCTAATTTTTGATATTTAGCTTCTTCTGAACGGAAAATATAATCCGTAGTTTTTAGTACATTTTTCTTTTTAAAAAAATCAAACATAATATTTATTTTAGATGTAAAAGAATGGAATCAAATATATCTAAACTACTTATAAAAAGAGCTTAAAAAATTTTAATAATTTGAGCCCTCTGTAGTTTTTCCTACAAGGAATACTACGTCAAAATAAAATCCTATATTAAACTGATGCTAAATTCTCTTTGAAAAACACAACTTGTAATAAAAGAAGTAGATAATCTATGCCAACTGATACACAGCACCTAAGTTTCTGCCTTCGCCGTCGTAGTCTAAGCCGTAACCGATAACAAACAATTCAGGAATAGTAAACCCGACATAATCAATTTTTATTGGTTTGATTTGTTTGGAAGGTTTATGCAAGAAAGAAACCAAAGCAACAGATGTTGGCTGCATGCCATTTATGTATGAAAGAAAAAAATCCATTGTTAAGCCGGAATCTACAATATCTTCTAAGATGATGATTGCTCTATCTTTTATTTGAGTTTGTTTTAATGGCAATTCGACGTTGATTTTTCCGGTTGTTTCCATGCCGGCATAAGACGATAATTTCACAAACTCAACTTCGCAAGGATAATTAAAATTTTTTAGGACGTCTGCAGCAAACATAAACGCACCACGAAGAATAACTACGAAAACCGGATGTTTATCTTGATATGTTTTTGCTAAATCGCTTACAATTTCTTGAATGCGTTGTTGAATTTCTTGTTCTGAAATGTATTGATGAAAAAGTTTATCTTTTATTTGGATTGTCAGCATAGCTCAACGCAAAATTATACTGCTAAGCTATTATTTTATTTTCAATTGTTGCCCTAATTGTATTTCATTTCCTTGCAAATTATTCCAATCTTTTATTTTGTCGATGCTAACATTGTAACGTTTGGATATATTATACAAGGTATCGCCTTTTACTATAGTATGAAATTTTTCGTTGGAAGTGGTACTTGCAGATGTTGTATTTATGCTTGGATTTTCTTGTTTTATGCTTGGATTATTTTCCAAATCATCTTCCAATAATTTCGTTGGATTTTCCCAAATCAACAATCTATTGCTATCTATCAAGGTTCCTGTAGTTATTGCTGTTGTCGGGTAAATAGTGTCGCGTGCGCGCGTTATTGTATCATATACAACATTTTTTATAGGTACATTTTTTTCTATATTTTTTTGCTTGGAATTTTCTGTTCGCAAACTCGGTTTCTCTTTTATTTTTCCTTTTAAAACAATCGTTGATTTTGGTGTCGGTTCTTCGCCTATTTTTAGCTTATTTCTCTTTAATAATGCAGAAAGTTGCACACCAAATTTCTGAGCAATGCTCCACATATTGTCCTCTTGTTTTACTTTATAGGTTGTTGTTTGTTTATTCTTTTTTTTCTTTGATTGAATAAAAATAGTTTGTCCGTTTACGATTGGCATTTCTTTTGTCATATCATTAAACAACCAAATATCTTCCACATCTAAATTCATTAAATTGGCAATTAAATCAAGGGTTTCGCCTTTGTCTGTATAAATTTTTACAGCTTTTACTTTATTAATCTTAAAGACAGTTTTTTTTACTTTATAGGTTGGAATCGACTTTTCATTTTTTGGTTCTGCAGGCACTAATGTTTTCGTATCATCCAGTTTTATGGCTTCGTCGTTGAGCTCAATTGTCGTTTCTACTTCAACTGGTTTTGTAGGAATATTCTGTTGATTATTTACAACGATATTATTATCCGATTTTGTCATTAAATAAGTTGGCAATGCACCTTCATCAAAGGCATTTAACTGAAAATCTTCGATGAGTTTAATGAGAATTGCAGGATATTTTGGATTGGTAGCATAGCCGGCTTTTTTTAAGCCATAAGCCCAACCTTTATAATCGTTTTTATCTAACAAAAACAAGTCGGCATAACGTGGGCGATTCTTCAAGAAATCAGAATGATCGCGATAGGATTCTTCAACATTGTCGTACACTCTAAAACATTCATTCGGTGCATCGTCTGTGTATTTAAACGTTTTACCCGTCCATTCTGCTTTGCATTTTATGCCGAAATGATTGTTGGTATTTTGTGCGAGATAACTCTTGCCAAAGCCGCTTTCATGTATGCCTTGTGCTAATGTGATGCTTGCCGGAATACCGGTGCGTTGCATCTCTTCAATAGAAATATCTTTGTATTTTTTGATGTACTCAATTATTGCTGTCGTGTCGAGTGATTGTGCGTGCAGTGCAACAGAAGAAAGTAAAATCAGGAACGTAACTATTTGTTTCATGTTTCAAAGATTGTTTGTCAGTTTTCGGATGATTTATTTTTTACGGATGAGCATAATGCCATCTCGGATAGATACTATAACGTTTTCAACGCGATTATCTTGCTGAATTTTTTGGTTAAAATCCGCTAATTTTTGCGTGTCTTTATCTTTTTGTTGGTCGATAATTTTTCCGCTCCAAAGTACATTGTCGGCTAAGATAAAACCGCCACTGCGCACTTTATCGAAAACCAAATCGTAATAGTTGCTGTAATTTTGTTTGTCGGCATCAATAAAAACCAAATCAAATGTTTCGTTTAGTTTTTCAATTTCTTGTTTTGCGTCGCCGATGATCTGAACAATTTTATTTTGCAAGTTGGCTTTCTCTATATACGATTTTACCAAGTCTTCTAATTCTTCATTAATATCTATCGTAAAAATTTTCCCGTTCTCGCTTAAACCTTCGGCTAAGCAAATGGTAGAATATCCGGTAAACGTCCCAATTTCAAGAATGCGATTTGGCGCAATCATTTGTGAGATAAATTTTAAGAATTGTCCTTGTACTTTTCCGCTCAACATTCTTGGCATCAACACATCGGCAAAAGTTTTCCTGTTGAGTTGTTGCAACACTTCGCTTTCTTCTGTTGTGTGTTCGTCGATATAGCGTTCTATTTCCTCAGAAACTAAATGCATTTGTATTCATTAAACAGTCAACAAAAAATTATTCCATTTCTATAAGCAATTGGTTTTTCTCAACGGCATCTTTTTTGTTTACTTTGATGTCTTTCACGATGCCGGTTCCGCTGGCTTTGATGATGTTTTCCATTTTCATAGCTTCTAATACCAAAAGGTTGTCGCCTTTATTGATAGTTTGACCTTTTTCTACCAAAATATCTAACACTAAACCCGGCATTGGCGCTTTTACGTTGTCCATTTTTTCGTTATCATCGGCAGACATACCCATTTTATCTAACAAAGCATCTAACTCAGTTTGCAAATTCAAATCGTAGATATTGTTGTTGACTTTAATGGAAAAGCGTTTGAGAGCATAATCGGCGTGAAGTATTTCTAAATTATGCGATTTATGATTTTCTAGAATATGAAATTTATTATCTAACAGTCGTACTAAGTCAATTTCCGTCGATTCTCCGTCTATCTTTATTTGTTGCTCATCCAATTCGATTTCGTGGGCAAGGTTTTCTTTGTAATAAACTCTATATTTCATTTATATAAACTATTTAGGCTATAAATTAGAATCTTGTATTAAAAAATATTCTCTACATTTGACCTCAAATTTGCCAAAATGTACAATACTCTATTTTATACTACGATATTAGGTATTTAAATTTGGGCAATCTGTTTCTTTTTTCAAACGATGTTAATAAGTACTCATGCGTAAATATTGTTTATTCTTGGTAGCACTTTTGGTGTTAATTTCTTTAGATGCAAAACCTAAGAAGAAAAGAGGCGACAAAAAATTCCCGAAAATATTAGAAGAAGTTGTTGTTGCTCCTAAAAACCTGATAACCTCTTATAAAGGTTCGGAGACAAAGTATTTTGATTTATTACATACTAAATTGAATATCAAACCTATATTTAATAAGAAAGAATTGGTCGGAACGGCTGAGCTTTTAATCCGACCGCATTTTTATAACCAAAACAAGGTGGTTTTAGATGCAAAATATATGCAAATTCATTCTGTGGCTGTTAAAAAAAATTCAAAAAATCTTCCATTAACATTTGTATATGATACAACACAACTTACCATCACATTAGATACAATTTACACTCGTTTTGATTCGTTGACTTTGCTTATAAATTATACAGCCACTCCTTATCAACAAGATAGTTTGCAAGTTGATGATGGACGAGGCATGTATTTTATTGATGTGGAAGATAAGAATCCATACAAGCCTATGCATTTATGGACACAAGGAGAAGAAGAATCTAATTCTTGTTGGTTTCCTACTTTTGATGCAACTAACCAAAAATCAAGTGAAGAAATATACGTGACTATCGACAAAAATTTGACATCACTTTCAAATGGGCTTCTTATTTCTTCTAAAGATAATGGCGATGGCACAAAAACCGATTATTGGAAGCAAGACAAACCACATTCACCGTATTTATTCTTCTTAGCTGTTGGCGATTTCTACAAAAGTGTTGACCATTGGCGAGACAAAGAAGTATCGGCATATACGTTTCCGAAATATAAAGATGCGGTTGCTGAAATCTTTAAAAATATGCCGGAAATGATGGAGTTCTTTTCCAATAAATTAGGTGTAGATTTTCCTTGGGATAAGATGGCAAACGTGATGGCATTCGACTATACGGCTGGCGCCATGGAAAATACATCAGCAATTATTTATTACGATAGATTATTATGCGACAGACAACAATTAGTAGATGGAGATTTTGATTGGATTATCTCACACGAATTATTTCATCAATGGTTCGGCGATTTGGTTACGGCTGAATCTTGGGCAAATCTGACATTAAACGAATCATTTGCCGATTTCTCTGAAGCACTTTGGACAGAATACAAATATGGACAAACAGAAGCAGAAATATACAGAAATAAGTCAATGGGAAAATACCTGTATTCATCACATGTTTATGACGAGCCGATTATGAATTATTATTATAATCATCCTCATGATTTGTTTGATAATATCAGATATGAAAAAGGTGGGATTGTATTGAATATGTTGCGCAATTATGTTGGCGATGAAGCCTTTTTTCTTTCGCTTCATAAATATCTAAATGAACATAAATTTGGCAATGCTGAACTCTCCGATTTGCGTAAAACCTTTGAAGAAGTTACAGGGAAAGATTTGAATTGGTTCTTCACACAATGGTGGAATGAAAAAGGATTTCCTGTATTAAACATCACACACAAATATGATGCTACCAACAAAACTATTGCTTTAACCATTCAACAAACTCAAAAAGGCACAGCCATTTTCAGAATCCCAACGAAAGTAAATATTTATATCAACGGAAAAATAGAAACAAAAATTATTGAAATCACTGACAAGACAAATACATTCTATTTCCCGGCAGCAACAGCGCCGCAATTAGTCAACTTTGATGCCGATAAAGTTTTGCTTTGTGAGAAAACTGAAGATTTGAGTGAAGCTGAAAATATTTTTAAATATTATAATGCACCCAAAACAAAAGATAAATTAGAAGCCATAGAAGCATTAGCTCCAAAACTCAAAGGCAATTCAGCTATTCAAAATGTGTTTTATGATGCACTTCAAAATAAGAATTGGTATATCCGACTAAATGCTATTAATCTCTTAAAAGTAAATAGATTTTCTAATAGTCAAAAACTCTCCACAGCACTTCAAAATACAATTCAAACAGATACAAATCCGGAGGTTAGAGAAAAAGCACTCAATAAATATGTACAATTAGAAAGAGAAAAAAGTATTCCACTTTGTGAAAAAATCATAAGAACAGACTCTTCGTATAGCGTTATTGCCAACGCCTTAACACACTTAAATACATACGACAAAAACAAAGCATATACAGAAGCAGTAAAATGGAATTCTACAGAAAGCAGACGAATAATTGTTGCTTTATGTAATATTTACAAAGATACTACTGCCGACCAAATGGAATTCTTCAAGAAAGCGATTTGGTTAAATACACCTTACACATTTTATCCGAATTTCAAATCTTTCTCTCAATATTTGACGAATGTAAATCTGAATGATTTAGAAAAAGGAATACTTTTTTTAAGCGACATTTATACCTACGAAGAATCTAACTATAATAAAGAAGGAGCAAAACAAGCTATCCAAAACTTGAAATCTTATTTTGCTGAAAAAGCAAAAAAAGACAAACAAGCCGACTTAAAACTTCAAGTGGTAAAAAAAGTAGGAAGAGCTGTTTTATAACTTGTGCACGATGGCAAATTGCTCAGCTTTTAAATACTCAGATTGCGCAATTTGTAAAAGGATAAATTCAGCTTCCGGTTTTGAAATGCCGCGTGCAATGGTTACATGTTTTTCATTACTATCTAACTTAATTACTGTACGTTGTTCATCTATCCAAGTGCCATTTCTATTTGCTTTATAAATTTCTATATCTGTTCTTAAATTAGAAATAGAATTTATAGCATAAAAATTTCGCCTATAAAAAAACACCAACGGCTTATCTGTAATAAAAAAATCTTTAGATAAAATTATCCGTTCTCTTCCAAAAAAAAGCCAAACAAAAAAACTGGCACCTGCCATTCCAAGCGCAAACCAGCCTACAATTCCTAATACTAACCCGAATCGATACCAAAAATGTTGTAAACTAATTTCTACACGAACCAGCACAAACAAAACAAAAATCCACGCAAGTGTTGCTAATATCATCATAGCCAAAACCATCGCATTCTTTTTTATTGGAATGCGAATTTCTAAACGTTTTTTTGTCTGTTTTACTTTAATTCTACTAATATCAATTTTTGCTGAAGTCATTACAAGTCTGCTCAAAAATACGATTATAATAAGATTTTGTAAAAAATACTGTATTCTTAATCCTATGCTAAAATGGAACTGTTATATTTCGTATTTTTGAAATGTTGGGTTTGAGTTTATCACTTTAAAAAATATATTCATGAAATTACAATTTCCGGAAGGATTTATTTGGGGAACTTCTACTGCTGCTTATCAAATAGAAACAGCATCAGAAAACACATGGAAAGGTTTGAAATGCCATGACGGAACTATATTTGACAAATGTTCCCAACATGATTTACACAGAGACGAAGACTTAGAATATATTTGCCAACTCAGTAATGGTTATCGCATGAGCCACGATTGGGCAAAACTACAAAAAGCACCTTTTGCCGAATTTGACCAAAAAGAAGTTGAACCATATTTGCGTTTTATGGAAGAATTGAAACGCAGAGGAAAACACATTATGTTGGTGTTGCATCATTTCACTAATCCGTTATGGTTTGAGAAAGCAGGTGGCTGGGAAAAAGAAGGCAACCGAAAAATGTGGTTGGATTTTGTACAAAAAACTGTCGATACGTTTGGGCATTTGGTTGATACTTGGAACACATTTAATGAACCTAATGTTTATATTTCCAATGGTTGGCTAACGGGTGGATTTCCACCTTTTAAAAAAGCAAGATTGTGGACGGCAATAAAAGTTTTAAAAGAAATTGGCAGAGCACACGATGAAGCTTATGATATCATCAAAGCAAAATCGGCTGCTCCAATTGGCATTTCACACAATACCGTAAAATTTGTCGGAGAGATTTTTCCCGGTCAAATCATCGCTAAAATTTTTGATTGGTGGTTTATGGAGTATTGCCACAATCATTTCTTAAAAGTAGATTTCCAAGGATTGAGCTATTATGCACGCATGCCTTTCCGACCTTTCCCTGTTGACAATATTTATTCGCCAGGAAAATTAGAAAAGTTGGGCAGACGCGTGGATTTGATGTGGGAATATGAGCCTAAAGGCTTTTATGAAGTTTTTCATCGCTATTGGAAAAAAACGCAAAAGCCGATTATCATTACGGAAAGTGGCGTGTGCACACATGACCCAAAATTCAGAATTGAAAGTATTAAAGAATATTTAGGTTGGGTGCACCAAGCGCAACAAGAAGGCATTCCAATTAAAGGTTATTTCCATTGGAGTACAATGGATAATCATGAATGGAATATCGGGCAATACTATCGTTTTGGTTTGGTAAGTGTTGACTTTGAAACCGGCAAACGCACCATGACTGAAGCCGGCACTTTCTTAGGCGAAGTGGCTAAGAATAATAGTGTTGAAGTTTAATTGATTTGATGATTTGGTAATTTGATGATTAGCATCTGTAAAAAAACTTGCCTTTGACAGGTGTTTAGTTTGCGTAACATAGTGAAGCAAACGTCACCTGTCAACCACCATTCCGTATATA
>JAGQYE010000100.1 GCA_020436225.1 Bacteroidota bacterium
CCATCACGGTCAAGGAATAAAGTCCAACTTTCGTCTATATCTATCATATAAAAATAAAACTATCTAAAATCAAATTGTGCTTTTTGATAATCTTCCGGCACACCAATATCTATAAAATAATTGTCAAAAATTTTTCCTTTGATGATAACATCATGGCAATGCTTTTCTAAAACATCTTGCTCAAAAGAAAATTTATGTTGGTTTTCTACCTTATCAAACAAGCATTTTTTGAAATAATAAATGCCACCATTTATTAAACCATGTTCGCAATATTTTTTTTCGTTGAAAGAAATAATTCGTTCATCTGAATCAACCTTTACAGTGCCATACCTATCAAACTGAAACATCGGTTTTAGCGCAAGGACGATATCGGAATTTTCATCTTTCAGCTTTTTTAATTCGATATCAAAAAACGTATCGCCATTTAAAACAAACGCATCATCTTCAACAAAATTAAATGCATTTTTAATGCCACCTCCGGTGCCGAGCGGTTCTTCTTCAACAGCATATTGTATTGAAATATCAAGGTAATTTTCTTGAAAAAAATCTTGAATAATTTCTTTCTTATAACCCACCGACAACACCACTTTTTTTATTTGTTGATGCTGGAGCTCTTTAAAAATATAATGCAAGAAAGGTTTACCATTAATTGGCGCCATCGGTTTGGGAACATCTTTCACTACTGTACTCAATCGAGTTCCAAAACCACCAGCCAAGATAATTACAGGCGTTGTATTATGTGTGATTTCTGATTTCAGATTTATGACTTAAACAACAATGAATTACAGAATAATTTTCATTGGTAAAAATAAACAAAATAAAGAATTGTGCTATTTAAAAAACACCATACTCATATCATTATTTCATATAATTCTACTTTATTTTTTACTTCTATTTCTCATTTTTTATATAAGTTGAATACAAATATTAAATGAGCACCTTTATAACATTATATTTTTTATAATAATAAAATTATAAATCAATTTAGATTAACTTAATAATAATTATCTGCACTTAAAATATTATTTGACGATTGTCAAAAGACATCTTATTTATTTGATACAACTTTGAATCGCGTAAACAACTAAAAATTTATGAAAAAATTATACATGTATAGTATACTTGTTATCATCTTTCTATATATTAATATTTTTGCCTTTTCACAAAATGAAGTATATAATGATGGTGGTTTAATTACTATTGATGGAGGTAGTGGAGCATCCATGCCTACTTTGTTTGTTAGTGGTTCGGTTACTAATAATAATGGAACGATAAACAACAAAGGAAGTTATCTGCAAATTGAATCCGGGAACTTTGCTAACAATGTCAGTTCTTATTTTTTCGAATCTACAGGAAAGGAAGAATTTTCAGGCTCTGTAGATAATACTATAAGCGGAACATGGAACGGAACTACTTTAAATCGCAACCAATTTTATAATCTAAAGATTACCAAAAACGCTACTACCGGCGAAAATATTATTTTAGGTTCAGTAAGCGGAAATACAGTAAACATTAACGTTGCAGGTTCTTTAGAATTTACCGGTTCAAATGGGATTATTCGTACACAAACAGCTTCCGTAACATCAGCTCCTCCTACCGGCGATTATACCAATACACTATATTTACAAAATCCATCAGCAACTGCATTAAGTGGGCATAATACAGCAATCGGCTCAACAACAAAATATATTGAAGAAAAATTAAGAAGACAAGTAAACGCTGCTTCCACTTATTTCTTTCCCATTGGTGTTGCTAAAACCGGCTTAGATGGAATGGAAGCATTTAGCGTCACTTTCAACACAGCACCAACATCAAAATCTATTTTAGGATATATTCGACCTGCTTCTGTTGATGTGGCTTACAGAAATGTATTATGTGATGTCGGCACTGACCCTGGTCCTGGAAACGATCCTTTTCCGAATTGTATTGGTGGGCCTGATGGAATTTTTGATTTGTATTATCTAGATGCGTTGACTGATTTATCTCATGAATGGGTTGCAAACGCAAGCGATGCAGCCGGCACTATAAATTATGATGCGACTTTTTATCCCGGAACTAAACTAGATGATCTTACTAAATATTTTGCCATTCCTACTGCATGTAGCACTCCGTATCAATCAAAACTTATCCGTGTCGTAGCTAAAGATGGCGTTGTTGGTGGTACAAAGCAATTAGGACCGGGAAATTGGGCACCTTGGAAACATATAACTTCGTATATCTGGTGTGATTTTGCTACAGCAGGTCAACAAGCAATTTCATTAACCGGACAAACGTCATTTTCTACTTTCAGAATACATGGTACTAATGTAAGTTCCAGCACTGCATTGCCTGTAGAATTATTGAGTTTTGAAATTGTACCTGTAAATAATTCTTATTTTGATTTGCATTGGCAAACTGCATCTGAATTAAATAATGCAGGCTTCTATGTACAACGCAGCGAAGATGGCGTTTCGTTTGAAAACCTTGGTTGGGTTATGGGAAGCGGGAATAGCAACTCCATAAAATCATATACATTTACTGACAGAGATGTTCAAGCTAATACAACATATTACTACCGATTACAGCAAGTAGATTACGATCAAAAAATAAAATATTCTCACATACTTTCCGGCAGGTTAGAAGGCAATATATTTGACGTGATTAGTATTCAGCCTAACCCAACCTACACAAATCCTCAAGCGATAGTTCAAACACCAAAAGCCGGAGATTTGCAATTAGATATTTATGATATAAGCGGACGCTTATTGAAACATTCTACTCACATTTTATCTAAAGGAAATAACAGTTTCGAAATTGAATTAGATGAGTTAGCAAAAGCAACTTATTTCATTCGATTTATGTTTAACGATGAAATTATTACTAAAAAGATTATTAAAAACTAAATAAAAAATAGCATGAAAAAATTTACGCTTTGCTTGTTTTCCATTCTAACGATTGGCATTACTGTTGCACAAACCGGAAATGTAGGAATCGGAACCAATACACCTACTGAAAAACTCCAAGTTGCAGGTAATGTTTTAGTTGATGAAAACGTAATTGCTACCAAAGGGCTAATTTCTGGTAATATTCAGCGGAAGTATGGTCCAGCAACAAATGCAGATAATCAATTCCATACTGTTGAATTAGATGCCAATTATGGTGCTACAGCTATCTCTGTTTATTCAACTGGATCTTTTGATGGTAATATAAAAATAATTGGTGCAGATATTTCGCCTCTACTATCTACTACTGAAACTTGGTATTATACAAATGTTTCAAATACTTGGACATCTAAGACTACAACTACTGTTAAAGGTCAAACATTTTCTGGTGACGGATGTGATAACTGTTCACAAAGAGTTTATTGCCCGGATGGATATATTGTAACAGGTTGGGAAGCACACGCAAGTGGATATTTAGAAGATAGGTTACATATAAGATGTACTAAATTAGCAGATGGGTATACTACCGTAGAAACAAATGAAGGCGTAGAAAGTATTTTATGTTTCCCCAATGCAGACGTTGACAATATAACACATGTGGGTAGTTGTCCTGCTGGTACATTTATAAAAGGGATTTCTATTTACACAGGGAATTACTATGCGGGACCTTTGCAAGTAACTTGTACAGGCATTAAGAAAACAACACAATAAAAATTACAAATAAATGCTATTCAATATTTTTATTTATAAAAGAAAAAAATGAAAAGAGTACAAGTTTTAATAATAGTATTTGTTGTTCTGTATATAAATTCATTTTCGCAAACCGGAAATGTAGGAATTGGTACAACTGTTACCAGTCCTTCAGAAAAACTACAAGTAGGTGGTAATATTTTAATAGATAACAATTTAATTGCAAATAAAGGATTAATTACCGGGAAGATAGAAACTGCTTCAGTGACTACCCGGACACTCTCAAATAGTTATTATTGGACTTCCGTAGTCTTAAGCAACGGATATGGTGCAAATGCTGTAAGCATATATAAACAAAGTGGTGGGAATGGTGGTTTTGTTGGGTATGATGGAACGCATCCTCCAATGAAAATATCGGGTATAGATATTTCTAATCTATTGACCACCTCTCATACATGGTATAAAACTACTAATTCATCAGATTGGGGAAGCACTTCAACTACTCAAGGTAATGCAAGTGGTGTTTATAGTAATAATACAAGTAATATGGTTTACTGCCCAGATGGGTCAATCGTTACAGGCTGGGAAACTTCGGTAGGTAAAGGATCTGGTGCTACTTGGGTTGAAGGTTATTTACATGTTCGTTGTACTCAATTAGCATCTGGATATACTACTGTAGAAACTGGTTCAGGAATAGAGAGTATATTAAATACGCCTAACAGTACTACAGATAACCTCACGCACCTTGCAACATGCCCTACTGGTACTTTTATTAAGGGTATTTCTACTTATAGAAATGGATCCTATATCAACAGTAATTTAAGAGTAAATTGCACAGGGATAAAAAAGCAATAAGACTTTTTAACTAAAAAAACGCTCTTCTACTAATTGGCAAATAATATGCCCTACTGTAATATGACACTCTTGAATGCGTGGTGTATCTGTTGATGGAATATTGATGAGAAAATCACAATACTCGCGCATTTTGCCGCCTGTTTCGCCTGTAAAGCCGACAATAATTAATCCGCGTTCTTTAGCCACTTTAAATGCTTCAATAATATTTGATGAATTACCGGAAGTTGACAATCCGAATAAGATATCGCCTTTTCTACCTTTCGCTTTCACGATGCGTGCATACACTTCGTTATAGCTGTAATCGTTGGCAACTGCCGTTAAATATGATGTATTGACGTGCAATGCCTCGGCATCTAATGGTTCTCTATCAGTATAAAAACGACCGGAAAACTCGGCAGCTAAATGTTGTGCATCGGCAGCAGAACCACCATTTCCACAAAACAATAATTTTCCATCGTGTTTAAAACAAGCAACAATCTCATCAACTACTGCTTGCATCGTTGCTACTAAATCGGCGTTTTCTAAAACTTGTTGTTTTACTTGAATCGAAGTTTGTAAGATGTTTTTTATTTTATCTTGCATAAGACAAATATAACAATTCAAGTATAGACATTGTTGTTTTACAAATAGTTTTTTATCTTGTATGTATGGGAACGATAGAGATAGATACTTCTTCAAGAATTATTACCATTCATTCTACCATAATTGTTTATGGAAAAGCTGCCAATTACGAAATTGGAAAAAATATAGTAGACGAAATTGAAACGATGTGGAATGAACCGAATGGTACAATTGAACTCTATAATCAACTTTATCACATTCGATTTTCTATTACACCGCAACACAATAGCGTTTTATTTCCTGAAAGCGTTGTTCAAAATGAAAATCCAAGAAATAATTATATTCGGATTGAAGAATATTCTAAGTTGAATATTTCGTACATGGACGGCATTGGCAGTAATAGTGGTTATTTTATGTTGGCAAATTTATATAAAGGTTCTACCACCGCTGCGCATGAATACGGACATTCATTATCGTTGCCACATCCAAAAAATTTAGATATTGTTGGCAAAGGCATTCCCGGCATTATGTATCCTAGAGGCACTTTAGTTAGTCAAGAATTTCAGAATGATGTAAACGCTCAACCAGGCGGTCCAGGTGGCACTTTAAATCCGCAACATCGAAGAGTAAAGCAAGAAGATATTGAACATCTTCAAATTGATAAACATATTTTAAATGAAAATTTTGTGCTTGGAAAATTTACAAATCAATATCATGAAATGCATGTGAAAGAAGAAGTGTGAAGTTTTTTTGCTTGTTTTTTATCCATAAAAACTGCTTTTGTATGGATAGCGTTTGTGATACATATCTTGCACCATTAAAATTAAAGTATTGCGCAGTTCGTCAATATTTTCTCGGTTTGTAGCCGACATAAACACGCAATTACAATTCATCCACGCACGCATACTTTTCTCAAATTCTTCCGACAATTCTTTCTTTATTTCATCAGGTAAAAATTTGTCGAAATGTTTTTCTCTGTACAAATCCATTTTATTAAACACCACTAAGCGCGGTTGTTTGGTAACACTCAAATCGGATAAGGTTTCGTTGACGACATTAATGTGATCTCTAAAATTTTCGTGCGATGCATCTACAACATGTACAATAATATCAGATTCTTTAGTTTCGTCTAAGGTCGATTTAAAACTCTCTACTAAATGATGTGGCAACTTGCGAATAAACCCAACAGTATCGCTCAATAAAAATGCAATATTTTCTATCACTACTTTGCGCACAGTTGTATCTAAAGTGGCAAACAATTTATTTTCTGCCAACACATCGCTCTTGCTCATCAAATTCATTATAGTTGATTTGCCAACATTAGTATAACCGACTAAAGCTACTCGAATTAGTTCGCCACGAGTTTTTCTTCGTGTTTGTTCTTGTTTGTCTAAGATTTCTAATTCTTGTTTGAGCTTGGCAATTTTATCATTGATTACACGTCTGTCGGTTTCTATTTCTTTTTCGCCCGGACCACGCATACCAATACCACCACGTTGCCGTTCTAAGTGTGTCCACAAGCCTTTTAATCTCGGCAATAAATATTGCATTTGAGCTAATTCTACTTGCGTTCGGGCTTGTGCGGTTTGTGCGCGCATGGCAAAAATATCTAAGATAAGGCTAGTTCTATCTAAGATTTTGCATTTCAATTCTGCTTCTAAATTGCGTTGTTGTGCCGGCGAAATTTCATCATCAATAATTACTGTGTTAATGTCGGCATATTCTTTAAACGTTTTTATTTCTTCCATTTTTCCGGAGCCAACAAAATAACGAACGTCAGGATGTTTTAATTTTTGTGTGAATTTTTTAATAGTAACAGCACCTGCAGTTTCTGCTAAAAACGCCAACTCATCTAAGTATTCTTCTACTTGTTCTGTTGTTTGATTATCTCGGATAATACCGACTAATACAGCGCGTTCTTCTATAATTGGATTGACTTCGTGCAACATAAAATTGAGCTATAAAGATAAACATAAAAATGGTCGGCACACAGCGGCACCGACCATTTTTAAGAAAAGTATAAAGATAAAAAAGAATAGAAAATACGTTTATTAATTACTTTCAAATGAAACAAAACTCGAAACACCATTGCCGTTGTGATCTTCTGCGGTAACGGTTAATTTCATTTCTGTAGCACTTGACGGCGATTTGAATTTCTGGCTGAATGTTGCATTTCCATGTGTATGCTCGCCACCTTCAAAAAGGACAGAATCATTGGCTGTATTAATAACCGTAAATTCGTATGCGTGCATATCTATATCTGTTGCAGTGAAGGCAATTAAGATTGAGTCGCCGGCAGTAAATGTTTCGCTTTGTGTTGGTGAAGTAATGGTAACGACAGGGCTTTCTGTGTCTTTTTCTTTTTTACAAGCTACAAATGTTATTATTGTTGTTACTGTTAAGATTGCTAATAATTTTTTCATTGTTGATGTTGTTTTAAATTTATTTAAGTTCATTTGTTGTTTTATTTTCTGGCATAACGTCCATTTTCTTTTTTGATTTCGGATTAAAGACATAGCCTATTCTCAGCATTACATTGGCTTTCTCTTTTATTGTTTTATTAGAGATATTTTGCAAAAATGCATTTTCCGAGCGAAGTCCGATATTCCAATTTTTTATATTGACATCTAAACCGTACGTAAAATAAAAAGCATAGCCTCCGCTTTTACTTTGTATGATATGATGATATAAATTCTTTTGGGTATATTCTGCTTTCCATCCAATATTTGGAATAAACGTTGCTCTTTTTGACATCGCGGCATAATTTCCCAATAATTGGAAAGTATAATTATTTCCATATCGGATACCGGCTTTATTTGGCGTGTTTACTTTGATAAAAGCATTGGTAATAAACCCAAAATTTCGGATACTCAAACTATAGATGCCGGAAAATAAGAAATCGTAGCTTTTGGAGCCAAACATAAATTGTTGGTTTAATTCTTGAATGGATTGTTTATTCTTTCCTGTCGGAAATTCTATTCCAAATCCAAAATTTAAGAGTTGACCAATTTCTCGTTTGCTTTCCAATGGCGATTTCGTCCATGCTTTGAACGCTGCAAAGATATTCATATCACCCACACCAAATTTCTTCTCACGACTATCCGCATAATTATTCTGCATAAAAACTAAAGGCAAAGTGGTTCTAAGTTCTACCCAATTTTTTGGTGCATAAGACAAAGATATTTGCTGCGCGACTATGTGCGTTTGTTTTAATCCTTCTTCTGAAGAAAGGTATTGATATAATTTATAAGAAGTGGACGTACTTATAGATGTTTGTGGTTGCAAATTTGCTAAGTCGCTACTCATTACAGATGGCGAGCATCCACAAAAATCACATGCATACGCATTCTGTACAAATAACATCAATACGATGATATATTTATACATGATTCATGTTTTAGTTAATTCATAAATATCTTGCAATGCAAGATTTTATTAATGGTGATAAACAACTAACAAGTTGGAGGTTTAACTAATGCCAATAAGAAACCTTCATGAGATGATGAAGTATTATGTAGATAAAAGTGCATTTGAATAGAATATTCAACTACACAGATTTTTTGGATTTTATTTAAAAAATATTCTACGTCTTTTATCTTAAAACTTAAAGAAGATGTAGGATTGTGGTCTTGCTCTTGTTGAATTTTTTTATACACTTTTTGGAGATGACATTTTCCATGACAGGTAGAATTTTTCATTTCTTTATTAATACAATATTCTTCCGTAATTTCTTGTTGGTCTAATTTATACAACAAATAAATCATGGTTTGCTGCATTGTAGTCATCAAGAATAAAATCGAACAGAATATGGTAAAAAATACCTTCATGTTTATTGTATATCTATTCTTCTATTTATATAAAATAGAGGAAGTTTAACGTTCTCCTACAGCAACATAAGGACGCAAATTTGCGCCTGTATATATTTGTCGTGGACGTCCGATTGGTTCTTTGTTTTCTTTCATTTCTTTCCATTGAGAAACCCAACCAGCCAATCTTCCTAAAGCAAATAATGTGGTAAATGTATCTGTAGGGAAACCCATTGCACTATATATAATTCCGGAATAAAAATCGACGTTTGGATATAATTTTCTGGAAACAAAATAGTCATCGTGCAAAGCAGCTTGTTCCAATTCTCTAGCAATAGTTAATTTTTTGTCGGTTACGCCTAAGTCTTCTAAAACTTCATCGCAAGATTTTTTGATAATTCTCGCTCTTGGGTCAAAGTTTTTATATACGCGATGTCCGAAGCCCATTAATCTAAATCCGGAATCTTTATCTTTAGCCATTGCCACAAATTTTGCAGTATCACCGCCATCTTCATCAATCTTATGTAATTGTTCTAATACAGCTTGGTTAGCACCGCCATGTAATGGTCCCCAAAGTGCACTGATTCCTGCACTGATAGAAGCATAAATATTTACGTTTGATGAGCCTACAATTCTTACAGTAGATGTAGAACAGTTTTGTTCGTGGTCAGCATGTAAGATGAGCAATTTATCCATTGCATCTATTAATACTTTTGTAGCCGGTTTGCCAAATGTCATTTGTAAGAAATTGGCAACATAGTCTAAGTTTTTATCATTAGGAATGAAATCTAACCCTTGCGCATTGCGGATTACCATTGCCACCAATACCGGAAATTTTGCCAAAATATTGATAAAGTTTTCCTCTTTTAAAGTTGCGCCTTCGCCATAAACGCCGGATAATGCAACGGTTGCTGCAGCTAACTGCGCCATAGGATGTGTGCCTTTTGGGAACGCTTTTAAGATAGAAGCTATCTCTGCAGGAACATCGGAATTATCCTTTAGTTTTTGATTAAACTCTTTAAGTTGAGTTGCATTTGGCAATTCGCCATACAACAATAAATAAATTACTTCTGTAAAATCAGATTTTTCTGCTAAGTCAGAGATCTCATATCCGCGATAATGCAATATTCCTTTTTCTCCATCTAAAAAGGTAATCTTACTCGTTGTTGCTCCTGTATTTTTGTAGCCGTAATCTAAAGTTACGAAGCCTGTATCTGCGCGCAACTTTTCAATATCTATTGCGTGTTCATTTTCTGTTCCAACAACAACAGGACATTCTGTTGTTTTTCCGCCTAAGGTAATAGTTACTTTTTCTGCTGACATATCTATAATAATGAGCTATAAAATTACTAAAAAGAAAACGGATTATAAGTTAAGTTAATATTACTCTAACCCTTTGTATAATTTAATTTTAAGATATTTTGTTGGATTTTTTAGCTGGATGATTCAACAACATTTCATAAAGTAAATTTATTTGTTGCCATTTGGATTGAATTTATCTGTTACGACAACGTCTCGTATTGGCATATTTTTAGGCACTAATCCGCTCAAGAGTATTGCTTTTGATATTTGTCTTTTTAATAAAAATCCGGTAAAGCCTTTTATTACTTGTTCGGAACATCTGCCTATGTATATTGTTATTGGTCGGATGAGTGGATATTTTGCATCAGCAATACTTTGTTGAGAGATAGCAGTAGTTACTTCTTTATAAGAAACATTCAAGACTTTAAAATGATTTAAAATATATTGTGTTTCATTTTCGTAATTATTGCTGAGTAAATGAAATGGAATAAAGCCTATGGCATTTTGATGGGCGGCAATATAATTCAACAAATCAGTTGAAGATTGTAATGCCAACGCGTTTTTAAAATCTGTAGCAGGTGTTTGTGAAAGTTGCATCAGCAAGCGTGCAATGCCTGACTTCGGATTATCAAAAACTAATTGAATATTTTTATTTTGCAAGATGGATGATATGTTCTCAATCTTGAAAACAGAATCTTTAAAGTCTTTATTGGCGATAACTGCGACGGCATCATAAGCAAAAGTATATTCACCGATAGTAACACCTTGTGCGATGGCTGCATTATGCAATTCATTTTCATCTAATAGCCGATTTGTAGCGATTACATTATTGTTATTTTGTTTGAAATCTTGAATTACTTTATCTTCTGAAGCATATTGGAAATCTATTTTTGCTTTAGGAAAATAATGTTCATAGATAGTAACCAATGGTTCTAAAACAACTTTTAAGTTAGAATCTGCAACAATACTTACTTGACCTTCATCCCAAGATTCTGAAGTTTTTTTTGTTTCAGGTTTGCAAGCATAACATCCTAAAACAGCGATTATTATCAGCGAAAATAATTTTTTGTTCATTCTTCTTCTTTTACCATTTTAATAGCTCTATACATTCTGAATAGACCATAAACAATTAACAACACAGCAAATAAAACTTTTGCTGTACCTCTAAGAAAAAAGTTTTGGAGTGGATAATACAATAATACACCACCAAAAACAATATAGGCTATGGCAATACTACAGCGTAATATAAATGCCGGTTGGAAGTAGGATTTCATTTTATAAAAATAAAGAATACTAACGCGTTGTGGTATAGTTTAATAGTAATTTTTTTTATTTAATAGATTGTTAAGTTGAACCTTCTGTCACTTTTTTTCTTAGTCAAAAAAAGTAACCAAAAAAGACAAGGCAAAAATATCGCTCCACGCTTTTAGCCACACTTTGCTGGCGATTTTTGCCATGCCACGCTTCTTTTCATTCTGCTTGTTTCAACTTTTTAACTTTTTTATTCTGTTACATCGAAGTTCAAACCGCACAACAAGTAATACTATTTTGATTTTATCTTATAAAAAAATAAAAAGCCTCTTTACGAGAAAGAGGCTTTTAAAATATTATATCAAAGTTTAGTTTGCCAATTTGAATGTAACAGGAAGGATGTAATATACTTTTACTTTCTTTCCACGTTGTGTACCCGGTGTCCATTTCGGCATCGAATTAACCACACGAACAGCTTCATCAGCACAACCACCTCCAACTCCATCTTTGAGCACTTTAGGATCTTTTACTGAGCCATCAGTATCTACATAGAACTTGATAATTACCTTTCCTTCTAAGTTATTTTCTCTTGCTAAAGAAGGATATTTGATATTCTTACTCAAGAATTTCATCATTTCAACTGGTCCTCCCGGATATCCAGGCATTACTTCAGCTCTGTCAAATATTTCCGGTTCTTTCGGTGCTTCCGGTTCCGGAGCGGCAACCGGACCGTTACCCGGCTTCTCGTCTGTTACAATTGCCTTTGCATCTTTATCACCTTCTTGCGTAACTGTAGAAATGGCTACTTCTTTAGTTTCTTCTACTTTAGTAATTGGTTCTTCTTCGGCTACTTCTGCATCTTTTTTAGCAATCATCTCCACAAATTTTACAGTTGGTCTTTGTGGCGGTGGTGGCGGCGGTGGTGGCGGCGGTGGTAAGGCTTCTACCGGCGGAGGTACATCTTCTATTTGTACATCTGTCATTTCCAAATCCACTACCTTTTCTTTTTTATTAGATTGAGTAAGTACGCCTAATCTCAGCAATAGCATTAACAATAAGAAGCCTGCCATTGCATATAGGAAACCACGTAATGTATTTTTGTGAACTAACTGTCTTAAAACGTAAGCGCCGTAATCTTTATTCTGATTATCGAAAACTATGTCGTCCCAAGAAGCATTTTTATAATCTTTTACTGTGCTCATAGTATTTTTTTAGTTAATCAGACGTTTTAGCATTTCCACCGTTGGCAATGGCTTCCAATTCTAATGGATCTATATCTTGAATGGCGTATATTCTAGTTTTAGTTATATCCATTTCGTCTAAGATATCTACCATATTTTTATAATTGGAATCATCCGTTAATTTTATTAAGACAATCATTTGGCTATCGCCTTCTTTATCTAATCCAAATTTTGCTTTTACTTCTTTTTGTTTGTCCAAAATAATTTCTCGGATGCCTTTTGGTGTATAGTCTGTTTTCTTAAGTCCTGCAACTGTTGTTCCCGGATAGTACCAAAGTGTATTGTCTTTATCTGCGATTAAATTCAATACCTTTGATTCTTTAACTTCTGTTGGTGGGGCATTAGGATCTTTCTTAGGCATAGATAAGTTCATAGCCACAGATTTTCCCAATTGTGTGGTAAGCATAAAGAAAGTAATCAACAAGAAGGCCAAATCCACCATTGGAGTTAAATCGACTCGAGGAGATGTTCTCTTTGCGCCACCTTTGTGTTTACCGTGACCGCCACCCGACGATGTATCTAAATCTGCCATTTACTTTAATTTTAATTTGCTCCTCCGCTTTCTAGAACGGTAATTAATTTATATCTATTGACATCTTTTTCTTTTAAAATGTCAATAACTCTTTTCACACCTTTGATGTTGGTATCTTTGTCGCCTTTAATTGCTATAGGCGGTTGGTCTTCATTTTCTGTTTCGGCATAAACATAACGGGCAGCCATTATCCAATCTCCTAATTGATTATTGGTAGAATCTGTCGGAATTCCGGTTAATTTTCCGGCATTAAACAATTCGCGCAATTCACCTTCATCTTTTGTTGCTACTGAAGGTAATTGACTTATTGGAGAGCCAAAAATATCTTGATGTGCAAATCCTTTTTTGATTGCCGGAGTTACCGGAATATTAGCGTATTTTGCTTTATTTATCTCAAAGAATTTATCAAAAATTTGTTCTCTTTTGGCTTGTTTTCCGATAGCCATAAATACTTTTCCGTCTTTATCTATTGTAAATGTTACAAATTTATCTGCAACTTCTTCAGTAGCACTGGAAGTTGGCGGACTAATTGTAACAATTTCAGATGGCTTAAATTTAGCCGTCAACACAAAAAATGAGAGCAATAAGAAAGCAACATCACACATCGGTGTCATATCTACCCAGGTGCTGTTCTTTTTTACTTTAAATCTTGCCATTTTATTATTTTTCTATGGAAGTAATTTTAATGCTTACGGCTTGCAAAAGTTTGTGCAATAGTATAACCTAATTCGTCAATAGCATAAGTAAGTTTGTCTATTTTTTGAGTACATAAGTTATAGAAGATGATGGCTATTGCAGACGTAAAGATACCTAAGGCTGTGTTAATTAAAGCCTCAGAGATACCGTTTGCCAATTTTTCAGGGTCAGAACCTCCAACAGCAGCAAGTCCTTTAAACGCCTTAATCATACCAATTACGGTTCCTAATAGTGCAATTAAAGTTCCGATAGATGCAATAGTTGATAAAACCCACATATTTTTTTCTAATGCAGGCAATTCTAATGCTGTAGTTTCATCTACTTCTTTTTGGATATTTAAGATTTTTTGTTCGCCTGTTAATTCAGTATTTTTTTCCATATCTGCATATTTATGCAAACCTGCTTGAACTACATTAGCTACTGCACCTTTTTGTTTGCCACATTCTGCTAAAGCTCCATTAACATCATTATTAACTAATTTTGTTTTGATATTTTGCAAGAATGTATCCAATGAACCAACTCCTTTTGATTTAGAAATTGTCAATAATCGTTCAATTGCAAAAGTTATACATACTACAAATATTGCCATAAGGAAAGGAACGATAAATCCACCTTTATACATTAATCCGATGATATTTTGTTCTCCGGAAGGTTTTAATTGTCCTTTAAAGACGGTGTAGAATATTATGTTACATACAACTGCTGCAACAACTGATACTAAACCTACGCCTAATATCTCAAAATTCTTTTTTGTGTTTGCTTGTGCCATAGAATGTCAATTTAATTTTAAAATGATATTGATTTATTGTTTAATGAAGCGGTAAAAATAGACTATTTTTTTTATTTCTACAGCATTTGAAACGAAAAAATGCATTTTTTAGTACAATAGAGTATTGCTTATTAACACTATTTATAGCTAAAAAATATTTCGTTCCATCTATAATAAAATTGACAACTCTATATTTCAATGGTTGATTGGAAGTAAAAAATGTATCGACACAGCTCTACAAGAGTTTTAAATTAAAAAATAGAAATTCATCATCAATTCAAAGTTTACATCAAACATTCTCTTTCTATTCATCTTTAATTAAAAAAACCTTATTATCCATGATTACAAGATTTAATTTCCATGCTAATTTCACAACATAATTCTTAATAATGAGAACAACATACATACATACATACTTTCTTTCTTTATTATGATTTCAACTTCAATCTTTGCTCAAAAAGAAAAATTTGATATCGTTTCCTACACTCCTCCTGCGGATTGGACGATGCAACAAGGTAATGGTAATATATCCTAATCCAGGATAGATGGTGCTTCTTGGGCACAAATTGCCATTTATCAGCATCGCAACTGTGAAGACGATATACAAACGGATGTCACGTCCTGAAAAAAGTTTACAATCTGTAAACCTATTTCAGGACAAGACAATATTAGTCCAACTTTGATATAGCACCTTCTTTTAATACAAATCGACAAGCCTAAAGTAAGTTAATATAAATGCTTTCTTTAGGCTTTTTCATTTTACTTATTAATTTTTTTATTTTTGCATTGTATTTCCTCCACATATTGCATGTACGAATCCTTACTCAGAAATATTGTCTTATTCAACCAATGGCGGAAGAAGAGACTTTCACAAAATGTTTTTTTCATGTTGCTTGCCATGGTGGTAGGTATTTTTGGTGGAATAGCAGCATCCTTACTTAAAAAGTTGACGCATCTAGTTGCTAATTTTCTGATTAATGATTTTCATTGGCAATACAAATATGTACTTTATTTCTTTTTACCATTAATAGGCATATTTCTTACTGTAAGCTATGTACATGTATTTCTAAGAAAAAAAATCTTTAGACAAGGCATTCCTCCACTAATTGAAAGTATAAGTCATAATAGAAGTAAGCTTGACTTTCATAATATTTACAGTCAAATTATTACCAGTGCTTTAACTGTAGGATTCGGTGGCTCAGCCGGATTAGAATCACCTTCCGTTTCGAGTGGTGGAGCAGTTGGTTCCTATATTGCGCGTTTATTTCGCTTGAATTATAGAGAGCGCACGCTCTTGTTAGCCTGTGGTGCAGCAGCTGGTATTTCCGGCGCTTTTGGAAGTCCTATTGCAGGTATGCTTTTCGCCATAGAAGTGATATTACCTTCTTTCTCCATACCATTTATCTCTCCGTTGTTGCTTGCTTCCGCTATGTCTTCCGTAGTATCCCGCATGATTTATAATAAACCTCTTTTTGCTTATCATGCAGATAGTTGGTCGGGTGAAGGCATCTTAATATATGTACTTTTCGGTGTAATTGCCGGCTTTTATTCTGTCTTTTATGCTCATGTATTTGAGAAAATGCACCTATTCTTCTCCAACTTAAAAAATAAATACAATAAAGTTTGGATTGGTGGGTTGAGTTTGGGTTTATTAATTGCAGTATTTCCAGCATTGTATGGCGAAGGATACATACATATCCAAAAATTATTAAACCAAAACTATACTTCTCTTTTAACCGATAGCTTATTTTCCAATTATCAGCAATTTACTTGGGCAATTATAGTATTTGCCATTTTTTCCTTAGTTGCCAAAACGTATGCTTGTGGTATTACTTTAAGTTGCGGAGGAAATGGAGGAATGTTTGGACCCAGTGTTGTTATTGGTGGATTATTGGGTTTTATTTTTGCTTATACTTTTAATCTTATCGCCGGAACTCATTTAAATGTTACGCATTTTATAGTAGTTGGTATGGCAGCTTCGGTTAGTGGCGCCATGCATGCACCATTGACCGGTGTTTTCTTGAGTGCAGAAATTACAGGCAGTTATGCATTAATGATTCCTTTGATGATGGTTGCAGCGCTATCCTTTTTTATTAATAAATCTATTCGGAAATATTCGATTTACACTAAAGAGCTTGTAGAAAAAGGCAAAGTATCTCTGTATGAAAATCATGATTTGAATGCTTTAAATCAAATTAAATTGAATACTGTATTAGAACATAATTTTCATGTTTTAGATCCGAATAAAAGTGCACTTGAACAAAAAGATGTAATTATTCATTCTGAAAAATCATTTTTTCCGGTAGTAGATGCGGATGGAATTTTATTAGGAGTTTTAAGTTTTGAGCAATTATTGGAAAGCATCATGAGTGCCAATATTACAGAACAACAAGACCTCGTTGGAAGTATGGTGCAAACAAACGACCAAATGGTGAATATTGATTCTTCTTTGTCAGATGTTTTACAAATTATGGATAAGCATAATTTAAGTAGCATTCCGGTAGTAAACAACCTAGAGCAATATGAAGGTTTTGTCTCTAAAGATGTTGCTTTCAATAAATACAGAAAACTATTACAACAAAAGATATAAAATAAGAATATTTTACTTTCCGATACAAAA
>JAGQYE010000101.1 GCA_020436225.1 Bacteroidota bacterium
GCAATTCTATAAGTTAAAACTCTTGTTTTTCCGGAACCCGGTCCGGCAATAATCATAACTGCACCGTTCATTGTAGTAACGGCATTAAGTTGTACTTCGTTTAATTCGGAAAGCTCGCGCATGCAACAAAGATAATTTTTTGACGAAGTAATTTTTTAGAAACTTATAGACACTTTTTTTATGCTGATTTTAATATCAAAAAATGGGCAAAAAAAATGCTTATCTTTATCAAAATTTTTGTGAATGGGCAATGGCAATGACTCGCCTTTGAAAAAGACTTGGGTTCGATTATTAAAAAATAAACCGGCATTTATTAGCTTAATTGTGATTTGTATAGCAATGGTTTTGTCTATTATTGGACCAAGCATTGCACCCGACAAAACGCCTGATGCTGATGACCAAGTGTTACAATTAGCCAACATGAATCCCGGATTTTCTACTAAAATGTTGCTGGTACAAAAAAACAGAGAAGAAAAGAAAACTTCTTTTTTATCCAAAATATTTATTGGTAAAGAGAATCCGAATGAGATGATTCCGATTGTTTCTTATTCGTTTGATACAAGTGCCAATATCGTAATTCAAGCCTATCAAGGAATTGGAAGAGCACCACTGCAAAGATCAATTCCTTTAGTGGATGTTTGTGAAGCTTTATCTATTACGAATCAAAATTTTGTAATAAAAGGCAATCAACTTTCTTATACAAACTATAACGAACAAGCACATGTAACAACTATTGATGCGATGAAAAAAGAAATTGAACAAAATAGAATTATTACGAAATCTTATTTGTTAGGCACAGATAATTACGGTAGAGATATTTTAAGCAGATTGTTGTTTGGTGTTCGTGTTTCTTTGTCAGTTGGATTAGTGGCTGTGCTTATCTCGTTAACAATTGGTATTTTTATGGGTAGCGTTGCCGGCTATTTTAGAGGAAAAACAGATGATATTATTATGTGGCTGATTAATGTAATTTGGTCTATTCCAACTATATTATTAGCCATGGCAATTCGTTTCGCCATTGGCGATAAAATTCCATCTTTTCTTGCCATTTTTATTGCGGTTGGCCTGTCGATGTGGGTAGAAGTGGCGCGCATTGTGCGTGGACAAGTTTTAGCAGAACGTGAAATGGAATATGTACAAGCTGCACGAGGCTTAGGTTTTAATCATGCCAGAATTATCTTCAAACATATTTTACCGAATATCATTGGTCCGATTATGGTTATTGCAGCTTCCAATTTTGCTGCAGCAATATTAATAGAAGCCGGTTTGTCGTTTGTAGGAATCGGCATAAAACCACCAACGCCAAGTTGGGGAACTATGTTAAATGATCACAGAGCCTATTTGTTAACTCCAGATAAAGCGTTCTTAGCTTTAGCACCCGGAATATGTATTATGATAATGGTATTGACTTTCAACCTATTAGGAAATGGGCTTCGAGATGCCTTTGATGTGAAAGGAAAAACAGTATGATGCAATTATTTGATTATCAATATTTTACTTCTTTTTAATATTAAGTTTTACACTTCTTTGCAATTATGTTCAAAGGTTAAATAAAGATTGAACTAAAGTTGTAAATTTGTTGTTCTGTTTGAACACACTGAATATATACTTATTTTTGGTGGCGCAAGCATCCTTATAAATTAGGAACAAATGAGAAAGACATATATTCATAAAGAAGGTTGGAAAATAGTATTGACGACATTCTTTTTTGTATTATCTATAAATCTACTTGTCAATTTTGTTTTAGATGTAGACAAGACAGTGAGTTGGGTGGTTTTTGGAATTACATTTCCATTTTTCTGCTTTATTACCTATTTCTTCAGAAACCCAAAACGAAATTTAATAACTGACGACGATAAAATTATTTGTCCGGCAGATGGAAAAGTAGTGGTCGTGGAAGAAGTTTTCGAACCCGAATATTTTGAAGACAAACGCTTACAAGTTTCTGTGTTTATGTCGCCTGCAAATGTGCACGTCAATCGTTCTCCAATTAGAGGCGAAGTGAAATATTCTAAATACCACGATGGAAAATATTTAGTGGCTTGGCATCCTAAATCTTCAACTGAAAATGAAAGAACTTCTATAGTTATTGATAACGGAAGCGTAGATGTATTAGTACGCCAAATTGCTGGAAAAGTGGCTCGTAGAATTGTTTATTATTTAGAAGAAGGAGATAAAATAGCACAAGGAGCTGATTTTGGTTTTATTAAATTTGGTTCTCGCGTTGATATGTTTTTACCTTTGGATACCAAAATTAATGTTGTACTTGGGCAAAAAGTAAAAGGTGGAATTACCGTAATTGGTGAATTGGCTAAGAAATAACAAGCAAAAAAGATGGAATTTTTTAAAATTCCATCTAAGCTGCACTTAATTTTTCTCTTATTTTTCCTTCGATTTCTTCCGCTAATCCCGGATTATCTAAGAAAAGTTGTTTCACTTGGTCGCGACCTTGTCCAATTTTTTGTCCTTCATAACTATACCAAGCTCC
>JAGQYE010000102.1 GCA_020436225.1 Bacteroidota bacterium
ACCATTTGTATCGTAACATTTTTTCTGGCGATGGTAAACGAAGCCTTTCGTCCGGCAAATTCGGCTGCCATCGGAAAATACAGCACTAAAGAAAATCAAATTCGTTCATTTACGTTGATGCGTCTTTCTTTTAATTTAGGTTGGGCATTAGGTGGTGGTATCGGCGGTTTTGTAGCACATCGTTCTTATGAATTGTTGTTTTGGATAGATGGTTTTACCAATATTTTTGCTTGTTTGCTTTTGTGGAAATTATTACCAGATGAATTGCCGACAACATCTACTGCTGAAGTTAATGAGACGAATAATTTTTCTATTTGGAATGATAAAGCATTCATTCGCTTCATTTTCATTTCAGTTGTTTACTTCGTTTGTTTTGTACAATTGTTTACCAACTTGCCTGTTTATTTCAAACGTGAAATGCATTTAGAAGAAAACTATATCGGCTATTTAGCTTCGTGGAATGGCTTGCTGATAGTTTTATTGGAAATGGCAATCATTTTTTGGGTGCAAAACAATTGGACTCAAAAACGCGCGGTTATTGTCGGTGTATTTTTGCATGCCATAGCGTATGCATTGCCTGTTTTTTTTAAATTGAATTTCTTCGGTGCATTTATCATGATGACGTTTATCACATTGAGTGAAATATTTGCATTTTCTATTTTAGTCAATTTCTGGATGAATAGAACCAACGATTTTAACAGAGGACAATATGCAGCAGCGTGGACAATGATGTGGGCATTTTCTCAAACATTTGGACCACCAATTGCTTCCTTTATCGCAGATTATATTAACTTCAAAGTGTTGTGGGCAATAATTATGGTATTAAGTTTGATAGCTACATATTTGTATTCTAAAATTTTCCAAGAACAATGACACGCATTGGCGTACTTTCTGACACACATGGTTTTTTAGACGAAACTATCTTTGATTATTTTAAAGATGTTGATATTATTTTTCATGCAGGCGATATTGGTAGTGTTACGTTGACAGATAAATTAAAAAATTTTAAACCATTAAAAGCTGTTTATGGTAATATTGACGGACAAGAAATACGTTCAGAATTTCCTGAACATGTTATAGAAACTATTGAAGGTTGTAAAATTTTAATGACACATATTGCAGGAAGTGAAGGAAAGTATAATCATCAAGTTCGAGCTTTATTAGAGCAAGAACAACCACAATTGCTGATTTGCGGGCATTCGCATATTGCAAAAGTAGTACACGATAAAAAATTCAATGTTTTATATATCAATTCAGGTGCAGCCGGCATTCATGGTTTTCATAAAATGCGCACCATTCTTCGATTTGAAATAGAAAATGGAAAACCTAAGAATATGGAGTTGATTGAATTGGGTTTGCGAGGAAAAATCCAAGCATAAGACATTGTTATTTTTCAAGTCTAAAAAAATATTTTTGTAATTTTATAAATAGTGATGAGAAATTTTGGTTTTAGTTTAGGATTGGTTTTAATAGTAAATGTTTGCTTTGCACAAACGGCAAAAGATTATTTCTTAAGTGGCAATCAAAAGGACCAAACCGGCGACCACGCTGGCGCAATCGTCGATTATACAAAATCCATTGCCTTAGATGCTTCGCACTATCAAACTTTTAATAATCGTGGCATTTCAAAAAATGATATTGGCGATTTCCAAGGTGCTATCGAAGATTATACCAAATGTATTGAGCTTAATCCTAATTTCGCTGATGCATATAGCAATAGAGGAAATGTGAAAAACAAACTCAAACAATACAAGAGTGCCATAGCTGATTTCGACAAAGCAATAGAATTAATTCCTGACAACACATTTTTTTATTACAATAGAGGCATTTCTAAACATGAACTAAAAAAGTATTCTGCCGCTATTTCAGATTTTAGCAAATCCATTGTACTCAATCCAAAATATGCACGAGCCTATTATAATCGCGGTGTTTCAAAACTGTATATCAAAAACAAAAGTGGCGCTTGTGCTGATTTTAAAAAAGCATCGAATTTGGGATATTCTAATGCAAAAATAGAATGGGAGAAAAATTGTAAGTAAACTGCTATTGGATTTTTATTTTATGTTGTTCAATGATAGCACAAAGTTCACTCACCATCATGGCAGTTGCACCCCACAAAATTTTTCCATCTAAATCAAAATAAGGTGCATGTAGTTTAATTCCTAAAGCACTCTTCATTTCTTTTTCTTTTATAATATTCTTTTCAAAAAATTTATAAATAGGAATCTCCAACACTGAGGCAACTTCGTTTCTCTCCAAAGTTAATGGTGGCAATTCTTGAAGAATTCCCACAAATGGGTAAACCATAAAGTTACTTGCCAAAACATATAAAGAACTCAAATTTCCCAACACTTCAATATGCTTTTCTTCAACACCAATTTCTTCATAAGTTTCGCGAATTGCTGCTACTAGATGTGAGGCATCAGACGATTCTATTTGTCCGCCCGGAAATGCAATCTGTCCACTATGTACACCTTCATATTTTGGACGTTCTATCAATAAAATATGGGGAATTTCATTGCGCGGATACAGCAACGCCATCACAGCTCCATACTTTGGTTTAAAAATGGGAGGCACATCTAATTTAGGATTGATTTTTAAATAAGGTTTGAAACGATTTTGTGCTTGTTTTCCCGGTAATGGAAACTGAAATGCTGATTTCATTGCATCTACAAATTGCTGAAACATGATTCAAAACTAAGCATATTTTTAGCATATTTTTTACAAAAAGAAAGTAGTTTTAAATCGAATTATATCTGTATCTATCCTGTAGATTTCTTGTTTTATTCAAGAATTAGTAATAAATTTATACACCGTATTTTATTCCAATTAAATAATATAAACAAATGAAAAAATTCATTTTCTTTTTGAGTGTATCCATTCTCTTCTTTGGATGTACTAAAGATAAAAACAATAAAAGTGGCGAAGAACACGAAGTTGTTTTATCAAGAATTGCCATGGCATCTTGTTGTGCTCAATATTTGAACAACATGAAAATATTCGATAGAATATTGGAAATGAAGCCTCAAGTATATATTGCCGGTGGCGATAATATTTATGGCGATTTCTTTGCTTTGGCACCTGGCACACCTGATTATATCAAAGGTGCTTACCAACAATTGGCAGGCAAAGGATATTGGTCAAATTTCCGAGCTAAAATTCCGGAAATTTTACCTATCTGGGACGACCATGATAGTGGTGAAAATGATGCAACATCGAATAATCCAGTAAAAGCCGCTGCTAAACAATTATTCTTCGATTTTTGGAACATTCCTGCAGATGCACCGCGTGCCAACAGACCAAGTGGTGCTATCTACGATTCTAAATATTATGGAGACGATGCGCATAGAGTACAAATAATTATTTTGGATTTGCGTTGGAATCATACACCATATAAAACTTCAGGACCCGAAGCTGCATTGACCGGATATGACACTATTATGAGACCGGACGCAACAATGTTAGGTGAAGATCAATGGACTTGGTTAGAAGATGAATTGAAAAAACCGGCAAAAGTTAGAATTATTATGTCGTCCTTGCAATTTAACTCCAATTATGATGGAAGTGAGAATTGGGCAATTTTTCCATTAGAAAGACAAAGAATGTTGGATTTAATAAAATCTACTCAAGCAAATGGTGTAATCTTTTTAAGTGGCGATGTGCATTATGCTGAGTTGACAAAAATCCAACCAGCCGGAATGTATCCTATTTATGATTTAAGTGCCAGTGGTATTACACATCACGAAGGAAAAATTCCGACACGAAATGATAATATTCGAGTTGGCAACGGATGGAATTGGGTAAATTTCGGGATTGTTGATATCGACTGGAATGCTAGTCCGGTAACAATAAAATTACAAATCTTTGGCGACACAAAAGGGACAGGATCAGATGGTACTTTAACGCAAGCTGATGCTAAAATTTCTCAAACAGTTACTTTAGACGAATTAAAATTCTAATTAATTAATTATTACAATCATAAAGAAGAGGCGTGTTTTGCGTCTCTTTTTTTTATTTTTGAAGTATGGATATTTTTCTTCAAACCGAGAATCTTCTAAAAGAAGTACAAGAAACTACTATTGATAGTAAAGAAACTCTCGAAAAATTTCGCATTCGTTTTTTAGGTTCTAAGAATATTTTGAAAGATGTTTTTGGTGAAATAAAAAATGTACCGAACGAAAAAAAGAAAGCATTCGGTCAATTGGTCAATAGCGTTAAACAAGCTGCAGAAGAAAAATTTGCTACTGAACAAGAAAAATTCCAAACATCTTCTCAAGAAAACAATAATATAGATTTGACTTTGCCGGGCGATGTGACAACAATAGGCGCACGACATCCAATACAAATTGTACGGAATAAAATTATCGAGATTTTTAATCGTCTTGGATTTGCTGTTCAAGAAGATAGAGAAATTGAAGATGATTGGCACAATTTTACAGCATTAAATATGCCAGAAGATCATCCGGCGCGCGATATGCAAGACACTTTCTTTGTTCATATAAATCCGGATATTGTTTTGCGTACGCATACTTCATCCGTGCAAGTGCGCACAATGGAAAATCAAAAACCGCCAATTCGCATATTATCGCCTGGACGAGTTTATAGAAACGAAACGATTTCTGCTCGTTCTCATTGTTTCTTTCATCAAGTTGAAGGTTTGTATATAGATGAAAATGTTTCTTTCGCCGATTTATTGCAAACTTTGGATTTCTTCGTGAAAGAACTTTTCGGCAAAGACATCAAGATAAAATTACGCCCTTCTTATTTTCCGTTTACAGAGCCAAGTGCTGAGGTTGATGTTACTTGTTTTATTTGCGGCGGCGAAGGTTGTAATGTTTGCAAACATAGCGGTTGGGTAGAAATTTTAGGTTGTGGTATGGTCGACCCGAAAGTGTTGGAAAATTGCAATATTGACCCGAAAAAATATTCCGGTTTTGCTTTCGGAATGGGCATAGAGCGCATCACGATGTTGAAATATCAAATTAAAGATATACGCTTGCTTTCTGAAAATGATATCCGATTTTTAGAGCAGTTTAAGTCAGCGATTTAGTTTAAGAATTTAACTTAATTTCTTAGGATTTTGTCTTGTATCCCAAAAACGGATGATGTAAATAGTATCTTCTTTAATACAATAAAATAACTTGTAATCTCTAATCACAATAAATCTAATTAGAGGATTTTCTGTTTGTTTTCCAAGTCTTGGGTATTGCTGCAATAACGCTAAATAAGCATTGGTAAGGTTTCTTATTTTCTTGGAATATTTTGAGTTTCCGAAGCGATTATTCCAATAAATTGTTAGCTGTTGATGTCTTCTTTTGCTTGAAAAGACCAAATAATTTTCATAGCCATGAATTCCATTCTTGTTGGAGATCTTCGTTAGAAATCGTCCGTCCATTTTTTATATCATCTAAGCCAACATTTATTGCGACTTTTTCTTCTTCTGTTAAAGAATAAATTGAAGAGATTTCTTCTTTCAATAAGACTTCAATTTGTTTTAAAAGCAACTCGTCATTCGTTGCTTGAATTTGATTAATAATTTGTTCTTTTAAATCAATCATATTTAAAATTAGAAAATAAAAAGATATTTATCAAATTGAAAAAATAAGAATCCTATAGTATTTACTTATAAACTAAAGCTTTCGCCACAACTACAAGTACGCGATGCATTTGGATTATTAAAGTAAAAACCTTTGCCATTTAGACCTTCGGAAAAATCTAATTCTGTTCCTAATAAATACAAAATGCTTTTTGGGTCAACTACTAATTTAATGCCTTTATCTTCGAATACTTCATCGGTAGGTTTTTGTTGATTATCGAAATTCATGTTATATGTTAAGCCACTGCAACCGCCACTGGTTACACTTACGCGCACAAAATGTTCAGCAGTAAGTTTTTCTTCTTCCCACATTTTCAACACACGTTCTTTTGCTTTTTCTGAGATGAATATCATTTTAATAAATTTTCGACTTCTGTTTTTAATTGTGGCAAATGAATAATGACAATACTCCAAATTACATCATCAGAAACGGTATCATATCCATGTGCTATTCTATTTCTTGTGTCAATAATTTTTTTATCATTAGTTAGTAAAAATTCTGAATCAATTTTTTTAATTCTTCATACAGCTTCTCCTATAATTTCTAAATTCCGTTCTACTGCTCGTTTCGTTTTTATATCCGACTTAAAAGATGAAAATATTTTTGGGTTATTCTCAAAATACAAATCAATTTCTTCAATAGATTTCAAAATATCAAATAAACAAGTTTTAATATTTTCATGCAGCATAGATAATTTTTTTATTCTTATCAATGGTTGCTCTTAAATATGGATTATTAATTGCTTTGTCTTCTAACAAATCAATTTCTCGTTTTAGTAATTTTTCTAACGCAAATTTTAAATCGTAATAATTATCTGCATATTTTTCTATATCTACATTGTGAAAATCTACTAACAAATCAATATCACTATTTTTATTAAAGTTATTGGTTATTACAGAACCAAATGCATATAAGCTTTTAACCTTGTGAATACTACAAAGTTGGTTGAGTTGATTAGTATTTTCTTGAAATAAATCCATTTGTACTATTAAACAAAATTAGCCAAAAATAAGTTCAACGACTTAGTTAATCCATTCAAACTTAGTATATGGCACTAAAGCTTTCGGTATTTTAATGCCATTTTCTGTTTGATGATTTTCCAATAACCCTGCTACAATTCTCGGCAATGCCAACGCACTTCCGTTTAATGTATGCGCTAAAGTTTTTTTGTTTTCAGCATCTTTAATTCTCAATTTTAGTCGGTTGGCTTGAAACGACTCAAAGTTGGAAACAGAGCTGACTTCTAACCAGCGTTCTTGTGCTGTAGAATATACTTCAAAATCATACGTTAATGAAGAAGAAAACGTCATATCACCACCGCACAAACGCAAAATTCGATAGGGCAATTCTAAGGCTTGCAAAAGCGACTCTACGTGCTTTAACATTTCATCTAATGCTTGGTAAGAATTTTCCGGTTTTTCTACTCGAACAATTTCTACTTTATCAAACTGATGCAAGCGATTCAGACCTCTCACATCTTTGCCATAACTTCCGGCTTCTCTACGGAAACACGGTGTATATCCTACATTTTTTATCGGCAATATTTTTTCATCTACAATTTCGTCTCTATAAATATTGGTAATCGGCACTTCGGCAGTTGGAATTAAATAAAAATCATCCAAGTTTACGTGATACATTTGCCCTTCTTTGTCGGGTAATTGTCCGGTACCAAAACCTGAATTTTTATTGACCAAATGCGGCACTTGCACTTCATTATAGCCTGCTTCGATAGCTTTATCCAAGAAAAAAGAAATCAACGCTCGTTGCAAAGCGGCGCCTTTACCTTTATAAACCGGAAAGCCGGCACCTGTAATTTTATTGCCTAATTCAAAATCGATTAAATCGTATTTCTTGGCTAAATCCCAATGTGGCAAAGCGCCGGCAAATAAAGTTGGAAATTCTTTCACCGAAAAAACAACTTCATTGTCTTCCGCCGTTTTTCCATTTGGAACAATATTGTTAGGGAAATTCGGCAATTGCACTAATAAGTCAAATTGTTGCGTAGTTAAAGTTGCTACTTCAGTTTCTAATAAATCAGCATCATTTTTTATAGTTGCAATTGACTTTTTAGCTGTTTCTGCTTCATCTTTTTTTCCATCTTTCATCAAAATTCCTATCTCTTTGGAAATAGCATTTCGTTGCGCCAACAATTCGTCTAATTGTGCTTTTACAGCCTTTCTCTTATCGTCTAATTCAATAATTTTATCAACAAAATCAATATTCTTAAAGTGTTTATGTGCCAATTTCTCTTTGGCTAAGGTCGGATTTTCGCGTAATTGTTCTAAAGTAAGCATTGTTAATCTGAAATATTATGTTGTAAAGATAAGTTTTAACTCAAAGAAACTTAGCATATTAGGTTCAGATGAACCATTTTTCAAAAAAAAGTAACATTTGAAGTGGATTTTTAGAGAAATTTTCCTTTACTTTGTAGTATCAATCAATGCGATGTTCGCTTAATTGAACAACCACAAAATTTCAATATCCTTATTTAATGCTTTTCAACTCCAAACTAAATTAGGTTCGATGTATATGTACTATATATTCGGATTTTTCAAATCAATATAATTTAAAAGATTCACTTTACTGCATACAACCCTAATCTCACAAGCAAATAAATATCTCTATTATAAACTAATTTTATGCAAGAAAATAACGAAGAAGAATTGAAAGTAGTAGAAGCTGCTGAAGAAAAGAAAGAAAAGAAAACACGTACTCGTATTCCTAGAAAGGTAGTAGAAAAAGAAGTTCCGGAAAAGAAAAAGAAAGATTCTGAATCTGAAATAAAAACGATTGCTACAGAGCCTGTCGCTGAAGTTGAAGAAGAAAATATTTCCAACATAAATGTGGCTGAAAATACAGAGATTTCTGACACTGAAACTCTTGAAAAAGAAACAAAAGAAATTCCGCTCAAAAAAACAGCTACTACACAAGAAACAACTACACCAATTATTCAAGAAGAAAAAAAACCGGAATTTAATGTAGAATTAGATGGCGTAATTTTAGGTGAAGGTGTATTAGAAATTATTCCGGAAGGTTATGGTTTCTTGCGTTCATCTGATTACAATTATCTTTCTTCTCCGGATGATGTGTATGTTTCTCCATCACAAATAAAATTAATAGGATTAAAAACCGGAGATACAATTGTAGGTAGCATCAGACCTCCAAAAGAAGGAGAGAAATATTTTGCTTTGTTGCGCGTAGAAACCATCAACGGAAAATCGCCACAAGAAATTAGAGATAGAATTCCGTTTGATTATCTAACTCCACTTTTCCCGACAGAAAAATTAAATTTATTTCAAGAGCAAAGTAATTATTCAACGCGCATCGT
>JAGQYE010000103.1 GCA_020436225.1 Bacteroidota bacterium
GGGAATGACATTCCGAATCGAAAATACGCAGAGTCCACTATGTGAGACTCTGCTTGCAAAGATGATACCTTGTTGGTGGCAGTTTTTATTGAATAGTTAGGTTTATTTTTCGTCCAAGTCCAAACTCAATAAGTTTATAGAGGGTTGAAAGTTGTATGTCGCTGTGTCCGTTTTCAATCCTTGTTTTAATTTCTTTCCCAGCAGAGTCTCTCGTAGAGGACTCTGCGTCAGTTTTATGAGATTCCCGCTTCTGCGGGAATGACATTCCGAATCGAAAATACGCAGAGTCCACTATGTGAGACTCTGCTTGCAAAGATGATACCTTGTTGGTGGCAGTTTTTTCTTTCCCAGCAGAGTCTCTCGTAGAGGACTCTGCGTCAGTTTTAATGAGATTCCCGCTTCTGCGGGAATGACATTTATTCCAAACTGCCAACTGTATAATTTAATACATTCGTGCTTTTTCTTTTTCGTCTTCTTCAAAAACAACATAAGTATAATCTTGCACCACATTATAAAGTGTATCGCGTTCTATTGGCGTTCTGCCAACGGCTTTTATCAGGTTGACTAATTCGCGTGTGCTCATTGCCGGTATTTGCTCTTCACTTCCAGCCATCGAATAAATTTTGGTGGTATCATCTATCGTTCCATCTACATCATCCACACCAAAATTCAAACTGAGTTGAGTGGTATTTCTGCCTATCATTGCCCAATACGATTTGATGTGTTCAAAATTATCCAAATAAATTCGAGCGATAGCGTAGTTGCGTAAATCTTCGGTAATCGTTGCTTCGGGCAAATGTTCCATTTCGTTGTGTTGGTTTCTAAATTTCAATGGAATAAAAGCATTAAAGCCGTGTGTTTTATCTTGTAGCTGGCGCAAGCGTTCCATGTGATCCACGCGATGCGTAAAGTTTTCTATATGACCATACAACATCGTCGCATTGCTTGGAATGCCAAGTTGATGAGCTGTTTCGTGAATACTCAGCCATTCTTCTGCCGAGCATTTTCCACCGGCAATTTCATCTCTAATTTTGCTGTCAAAAATTTCGGCGCCTCCACCCGGCATGGAATCTAATCCGGCATTTTTCATTGCTTGCATACCTTCTGCATAACTAACCTTTGCTTTCTTAAAAATATAATGATATTCTACCGGCGTCAACGCTTTGATATGCAATTCAGGTCGATGTTGCTTAATGGCTTTAAACAAATCTTGATAGAAATTAAAATCTTGTTTTGGAATAACGCCGCCTGTAATATGCACTTCCGTAACCGGCTGACCGTCGTATTGTTTTATCTTATTTAAGATATCATCAATGGACAATTCCCAGCCTTCTTCGCGATGTTTTATCAAACGAGAATAAGAACAAAATTTACAAGAATAAACACAAACATTGGTCGGTTCTACATGAAAGTTTCTATTGAAATAAGTCTTGTTGCCGTGTTTTTTATTTCTGATATAATTGGCTAACATGCCTACAAAACCTAACTCGCCTTTTTCATAAAGTAGTACACCTTCATCAAAAGAAATACGTTCGTTGTTTAATACTTTTTCAGCAATAGATTTTAGTGCTGAGTCAATTTTTGTATTTTCTAATATGGTATATATCGGTGATGGTGATGCAGTCATATTTTTCTAACAGTTTTACACTTTATAAGTTGTAAAGATAAGAAAGAAAATGAGCATAAAGTTATTGTTGCACTAATGCACAAACGGCATCTACCCATTTATCTTCTGAGTTTAGGCTTTCTACCAAAGTTATGCTTTCGCCACCGAATTGTTGGAATAATTCAAGATATTCCACGCGTATCTCGTATAAGGTTTCTAAACAATCGGCGACAAATGCCGGCGAAAACACCAATAATTTTTTCTTTCCGGCTTTGGCTAATGCCGGAATTACATCTACAGTGTAAGGCTCTAACCACACTTCTTTTCCCAAACGAGATTGGAAAGTGGTGGTGTATTTTTCTTTTGGAAGATTTAATTTTTCAGTTATCAATTGGGTTGTAGCATAGCATTGAGCACGATAGCAATGTTGATTAGATGCTTGGATTTTTTCTGTACATTTTTCTTTTTCGCAATCGTGGTTTTGTTCGCTGTTTACTCGTGTTAAATGTCTTGCCGGCAAACCGTGATACGAAAAAAGAATATGATCGTATTCTTCGAAATTATATTGCTTGGCTCGTTCTACCATAGCATCAATGAACAAAGGAAAATCGTAAAACTGATGAATAAATTGAATAGAAGGAACGACATTCCAAGTGGAAATGGTTTCCATAACATGTTGCGCCACCGAGCCGTTGCACGCCGAAGAATATTGCGGAAACAACGGTAAAACTACAATCTTATCTACTTGCTGATTTTGTAATTTTTGCAAGGCACTTGCTGCCGATGGATGTTGATAGCGCATGGCATATTCCACGATGTATTGCTCGCCTAATTGTGCTTGTACTTTTTGAGCTAAATCTTGTAGATGGAACAACAAAGGAGAACCGCGTTCTTTGTCCCAAATTTCTCGATATGTTTTAGCTGAATTTTTATAGCGTGCCGGGACAATAATGCCTCGCACTAATAAATTTCTTTTAAAAGTATTGTAGTCAATGACACGTTCATCCATCAGAAATTCTATCAAGTATTTATAAACATCTTTATTTCCCGGAGATTCCGGAGTACCTAAATTTGCCAATAAAATGCCTGTTTTCTTCATGACCGATTACATCAAAAACTGCACAAAAATAAGCTAAAATTACAGCACTTTAAAAGCTGACAAAGAATGTAACAAAGATTTATTCTGTAAGTCAGATATTTATTAGAAAAAATTAAATCGGGCCGGCAAATTGCGCAGACCCGATTCTTAAAAACACGCATCAAACCCCAATAAAAACGATGGTGTTTTTATATTGTTGAATAAAAATAAATAGACATCATTCAATCATTTTTTAGAATGACATTGTTGGGCAAAATATTGGTTTAACCGGTTGTTTATGTTCTTTAAACATCAATCCGGAATAGGAAATAGAAATTTCGCCTGTTCCGTTAAATTTACTGGCTTTGGTTAATTTAGAAACGTTGATATCGTAGTTTACTGTTATGTTCAATCCTTTATATTCCATCTTAATTGCCGGAATGATGGCATCCATATATCTATACCACAAACCAAAATTGATGGCGAAGTTTTCTTTATTATTTTTTTGCATGCCATATCTGGCAAAAGAGCCAAACATAATTTCGTAATTGGGTCCTTGTTTTTGATAAATTGCAGAAGGCAACAACGACCATGTTCCTTTTAAAACAACTTCACCGCCTACCATTGCAGCAAATCTTCTATACAATCTGTTTTCTTGGTCGTGATAGAATGATACATTTGGTCTTATCAAATTAAATGCGGAAAAACTAACATACAAATTAGTGTGTGCTTTAGGTGCATAGGAATATAAACCGCCCACTGCTAAATTGTAATCTATTTGTTTTGGATTGATGCCATTTTCTAAAGGATCGATGGAGCCATCAAAACCATCATAGCCATTAAATTGATTGCCAAAAGTTGCTCTACTCATATCAAATTTGCGAAGCGACATGCCATTTTGAATGCCGAAGCCTAAGATATGTCTATAATTCCTATCTAACACTTGCAAATATGAAACATTCAAATTAAACGAAGTGGTATTAAAATGTACTTCTCCGGCTCTATCGTGCAAAATGTCTAATCCAACGCCGATTATTGAACTTGGTTTTTTATTTTTCAGTAGCGATAATTGTGCTGTTGCACCAACAGTTTGGTAAGCGCTGGCAACGCTACTCCATTGGTTTTTATAAGAAGCTGCTACCATATAATCGTTATTGATGAAGCCTGTAAAAGCAGGATTTATATTCGAAGGAATAGAATAAAATTGAGATGAATTGACATCTTGAGATCTTGACTGATAGGCTAATAGCAACAGCAAAATGCCTAAAATAATATTTTTCATAAATTGGGAATTAGGGTTATAAAATTTATGTTTCTGTTTTGGGTTTTATTTTTTATCTCAATAAAGTAATATCTCCTTTTTTGATAGTTCGTTGTCCGTCTATACAAATTACATCCATATAATACACAAACACGCCCGGATTTAATTTCTCTCCTTTAAATGTCCCGTCCCATGCAATATTGCTCGGGTCGGTAGATTCATATACCATTTGTCCCCAGCGATTAAAAATTCGAAGTAATTTTACAGAAGCCACGCCCGGTCCGAACACTTGGAACACATCATTTTGACCATCTCCATTTGGAGAGAAAGAATTTGGAACATACACCATTTTGCCTGCACAATCTTCAATCACTTGAATTTTTAAAACATCACTTGCTTTGCAACCAAACTCGTTTATAGCAGTTACTTTATAGGTTGTGTCTATTTCCGGCGATGCCATTGGTGTTGGACAATCCGTACAAGACAATTTATAATCCGGACTCCAACTATAGGTTACTTGATTTGGAGAAGTAGCATCTAATTGAACCGATTGTCCGTTGATGATGATATGATCTTTTCCGGCTTGTACACTTGGAAGTGCTTTTACATTGACTACAACCGGAAGTTTTTGTGCTTGACATTTTCCATTTTCTACAATAGCATAATAAGTTGTATTTGTTGTCGGGTAAACCAAAGGATTCAAATCTGAAGTGCTTGAAATAGTTGGCGACGACATCCATCGAATGCGTGTTTCATTGAGAGAAGTATTTTCAGCATTTACATGTAATTGCACGGTATCTCCAATACACAAGATGGTATCAGGATATGCGTTGGCATTTACAGTTGTACGCACGGCAATATTTACAGAATCCATAACCGGACATTGCGGATAATTATACGCTTTGATATAATAAGTGGTTGTTTCGGTTGGTTTCGCCAATACACTATTGCCCACTGCAGTATTCAATGTATTGCTTGGCGACCATTCTATTTTCAAAGGATTTCCATTTACGTTTAATGGAATTTCTTCTCCTTTACAAATCACTTTATCGCTAATATGTTCGATTGTCGGCATCGAATAAACGGCCACATTAACGCTATCTTTTATGACGCAACCGAAAGTATTTTCTGCATAAAAATTTACTTTATAAACGCCAATACCAATTGGTTTGAATACATTTCCATTTCCTCTCGTTACTACATTATTTTCGTCTGTGAATGTCCAATAATGTTCTGTTACCGGAGAATTTGGAGATGAATACAATGAATCATTTATTTTTATAGAACCTGTTCCATCACACAACACTGTTTTATCGACATTAAAATAAGATTCCATTCTGGCTACGTTAATTTTCTTGGTGGATATAATATTCACAGTGCAACCGTAATCATCTTTCAAGACTAAAGTTGGCGTAAACTCGCCTTCTCTTCTATAAATGTAATCCATTTCTTTAGCAAGCGTTCTGTCTAATTTAGTATCTCCATTTCCGAAGTCCCAAATAGATGTTGTTGTATTTTTGAAATCAGCGATAAATTTCACACCAAACGGTGCGCAACCTCCATCCGGCATAAAAGAGAAACTGCCACTTGGTCCAGAAACTATGATATAATTTTCTTTAGAAATAGTATCCACGCAATTATTAGTATCAGTTACAACTAATTTCACGTCAAAAGAATCGGAAGTCGTGTAAACGCCTTGTGGTGTTGGGTTGTTATCATTACTTGTGTTGCCGTTTCCAAAATCCCAATAGATGCTCTTCAATGGTGTGTTTGGTGGTGCTAACAATTGAAAATCAGTGATTAGATTCGGGCAAGTTTTGAATGTTTGATTAGCGGTAAAGTCAACATTCATTTTTTTAATTTGAATGAAATTTGGTTTTGTCATCACATCAACACAACCAAAGCCATCTGTTACTGTTAATGAAACTGTATAATTTCCACCGGCATGATAAATATGTGTAGGTATAGAATCTGTAGAGGTTGTGCCATCTCCGAAATCCCATAAATATGTTGTTGCTGTAGGCGTTGATTTATTAATAAATTTAATTTCTGTTCCTTTACATACATCATTTCCTGTAACATCGAAATCTGCTTCTACTTTCGATACTTCCACATTTTTTGTAATATTTCCTTTGCAACCAAAAGCAGATTCTACAGAAAGTTTTACAGGAAAAGAACCTAAAGCATTGTACGTATGCGCTACATCTTTTGTTGATGCGGTTGTGCCATCATTAAATTCCCAATTCCATTTTACTATAGAATCATATTTACTGTAACTTGAATCTTTAAGCATCATATTTGCCGGCACGCAACCACTTGTTTTATCAAAGTTAAAATTAGCATGAGCATCTAAAACGGTAATTGTATCTTTTATTATTGATTCCATAATACAACCGTTTTTATATCGAACAAACATTTTTACTTCAAATTTTCCTTCTTTATAATAAACGGCGTCATAGCTATCACCAAATACTAATCCATTTCCTAAATCCCATAAATAATCGGTTATGTTCGTATCTTTTACTGCAGTAAACGTTACGTGTAATGGTTTACATCCGATTTCTTTAGAAGCACTAAAACGAAATGAGTCGATATTGGTAAAGTGAATAACTTTCACGAGTGAATCGACACAACCTGTAGAGTCATTTTCCACTACTAATGTTGCAGTTGCACTTATTGTATTTGCTGGATATGTATGTGTGAGGTAATCATCCATTGTGGTCAATACTGTACCATCGCCAAAATCCCAAATTGCTTTCGTATAACCTTTGGATTTATTATAAAATTTTATGGTCGTACTATTACATTCTGTTGTAAAATTAAAACTCGCTTTCGGATATGCTACGAATATATCTTTTACATCAATAGTATCCTTACAGTGATTATTTATGGCAATTAATTGTACTGTATAATAATCAGGTTGTGATGGCTCTTGATAGACATGTGTTGTATTTCTACCTTCGCCTGTGCCGTCTCCAAAATTCCAAATAAATTCTGTTGTTGGTACACCTCCGGTTGCTGTAAACGTAACAGTTTCTTTTCCTACACACACTTTTTCTAAATCGAAATCGCCGCTGAATGGATATCGTGGACCAACGTGAATAGGTCCAACATTTCCGACAATAGAATTACAAGGCGCATCATAAGTAACCACTACTTGCACATTATAATCGCCGGCATTGGTATAAGTATGAGTCGGGTTTTCTTGGTTAGATGTTGTGCCATCACCAAAATTCCAAGTGATGCTTGTTGGTGTCCAATTATGCGTAAGGTTCGCATTAAAATTTACGGTTAATGCTTCGCATCCTTCCATTTTATCGGCAACCGGATTTACTTTATCCGGTCCAATCCACAAATAGTCATTCATCACCAATTTATCTTTACAACCATTAGCAGAAGTTGCTTCTAAAGAAACAGAATAAAATCCGTCTCTTGGTAATGCAAAAGATGGTTGTGCATCAGTAGAAGCAACAAAAAAGCCTGACGGACCTGAAATATTCCATTTATATTCTGTCGCATTCGTGCTGGAATTAGTGAAATGAACAGTATATGGTTCGCATGACTTTAATTTATCTGCAACAAATGCTGCAGTTGGAGAAGTATTAACTACAATATTTTGACTAAAATTATCGCTACAGCCTTCGCTATTTGTTGCAGACAACGTAACTGTGTAGGTTCCGGCTGTGCTATATGAAATAGTTGGATTTGAACTTGTGCCTGTTGTTCCATCTCCAAAATTCCAATTGCAAAAAATTGGATTGTAATTGGAAGTCGTGCTTATATTGACATTTTTATCTGTACAAGCCGAAGTCGGCATATTTACATTTACATTAAAGTCTTCAATTTTAACGGCATTTGGAATAGTTTTAGAAGTCGAACAATTATTCTCATCTTCCACCGTCAACGTAACATTGTAACTTCCGGGCGCATTGTATTGCGTGGTTGGATTAGCAACAGCTGCCGTATTTCCATTTCCAAAATTCCAAGCATACGTAACAGGCGTTGACGCTGTAATAGTACTTTGGAAATTCGCATTAAACGGCACAAGGCAAGTTTGTGATTTATTGACAGAAAAATCTACTGTTGGCGGTGTCGCTTTCTTTATAAAATCCTTTATTGTTTTGGTATTCTTACAACCATTGGCATCTGTAACAATTAGTGAAACTGTCAAGTTGCCGTTAAACGTATAAGTATGTAAAGGATTTTGAGTCGTTTCTGTTCTTCCATCGCCCATATCCCAAACCCATGAATTAATTGGCGCATCTCCTTGACTCGATAAATCTTGGAATTGCACATTAAACGGAACGCAACCTGTACGTGGTGTTGCATTAAAATTTGAAGTTGGATCTTTAAAAACTGTTACCGTTTTAGAAATTGTTGAAGTTTGATTGCCTTTAAAAATGGTCAATTTTATAGTGTATGTACCCGGCTGATTGAAAATTGCACTTGGATTACAATTGTCAGAAGTATTGCCATTAATACCTAAATTCCAAAAACAACTATCTTGAAATCCTGTAGAAGTATTGGTAAAGTTAACGTACAAAGGCGCACAACCTTTATCTATACTCATCGAAAAGTTGGCAGACAATTGAGCATATCCTATTTGAGAAATTAAAGTTATTATCCCAAAAAGAGATAGACTTAATAAACTTTGATTAAAAGACTTAAGTAATCTTCGCCAATAGCGAAATAAATGTAACATTGGGTTTGGGGTTTTAATGTTAATACAAGATTAAGTATAAATTCTATAAATGTCAAGCCTGAAATAAAAAAAAATGAGAAATTTTATTTTTTTGTTGATTAAAAACAAGATTTTTTGGGTTTTATATGTTTGATGGTGAGCTTTATTCTTTAATATTTATGATATTTGAAATATGAAAGGTATCGTACTTTTATCAGCCGTACCGATGCGCAAAGAAGCATCAGACAGATCGGAAATAGTGAATCAAATTTTGTATGGAGAAACATTTGAGATTCTTCAACAAGAAGAAAAATGGAGTAAAATAAAATTACATCACGACAACTACGAAGGTTGGATTGATAATAAACAATGGAAACCAACAAAACAAAAATCTATATACAAGCATTTTGTTCATACTTTATTTCTAAAAAAATCGAACATAATTTTTCCTTTAGGTGCGTTAGTGGATTTCCCATTATCAGAAAATAAAAAATCGCTTTTACAAACTGCACGCTTGTTTTTAAATACACCTTATTTGTGGGGCGGCAGAACATTTTCCGGCATTGATTGCTCCGGTTTTATGCAAGTAATTTTCAGAACGCAACATATTGCCTTAAAACGCGATGCTTATCAACAACAGCAACAAGGAAAACGGATTTTATTTCAACATTGCGCTACCAATGACTTAGCATTTTTTCATAATAAAGAAGGAAAAGTGATGCATGTCGGATTGATTATAAGAGAAAAAAATAAAGTGCAAATCATTCATGCTTCCGGTTTTGTGCGCATTGATGACTTAGATGAAACAGGCATATATAATAAGGAAACAAAAACTTACACACATCAACTTCATTCCATAAAAAGAATAATAAAATAATGGAAAAGAAAAGAATTGTAGTGCTTAGTGGTGCCGGCATTAGTGCGGAAAGTGGCATTCAAACATTTCGCGACAGTAACGGACTTTGGGAAAATCATAGAATTGAAGATGTTGCTACCTTTGATGCTTGGCAACGCAATAAACAACTTGTTTTAGATTTTTACAACAAACGTAGAAAACAAGCGTTGGAATGCAAACCAAATATTGCGCATGAGTATTTGGTAAAATTAGAAGAAAAATTTCACGTCGATATTATCACGCAAAACGTAGATGATTTGCACGAACGCGCCGGCTCAAGAAATGTAGTGCATCTGCATGGCGAATTATTTAAAGTGCGAAGCACCTTGGATGAACATTTAATTTACGACTGGAAAAAAGATTTACAGCTCGGCGATGTTTGCGAAAAAGGCGCGCAACTTCGTCCACATATTGTGTGGTTCGGCGAAGAAGTTCCGATGATGGAAACGGCAGGAAAATTGGCAAGCAAAGCCGATATTTTAATCGTTGTCGGAACGTCGTTAGTTGTATATCCGGCGGCCGGTTTGGTACATTACACCGATTTTACTGTTCCAAAATTTGTTATCGATCCATCAACGCCAAGAATTTCTAATTCATCAAATGTCGAGTATATTTCAGAGAAAGCAAGTGTTGGTGTTAAGATGTTAGTGGAACGATTACTGCAAAAAAATTAAATTTTACTTCTTCAATTTAAACGTCACATTTGCATTTCCTGTATTGCCGTTTTTATCTAAACCTAAAACATTCAACAACACCGAAGTATCAGCAGCAACATCAATAAAAATATTTTTGTTGATAGAAAAGAATGTACTATCGGTTAATCCTTCTTCTTTAAAATAAATCACACGCGTAAAGGCATTCGACAGTATTATTTTATAGCTCTGCAAGTTGACATCTTCTATCGTTACATCTAATTTAATGGAATCGGCTACATAAAAAGAATCTGTACTCAACGGCGAAGTGATAGTAATTTCAGGTGGTTTCGTTTCGTTTTTCTTACAAGCAACCAAAATCAACAAAAAGAGAAAAATATATAAGCTCGAACGCATAGTCAAATGTATTAAAAAAAGATGGTTCGTTAGTTGACAAAAAAATACGTATCTTTGTTGCCCGTTTTTTCAAAAAAAGATTTGTAATGAAAGAAAATTTAAAATTTGAGATTTCTTATACAGCTTATCCAGATAGCAGCGAACTTCCGGAACTATACCAACAGTTGATAGCGAAAGCCAAACAAGCAACAAATGATAGTTATGCGCCATATTCCAATTTTAAAGTTGGCGCAGCAGTGTTGTTAAATAATGGCGAAATTATTCTTGGAAGCAATCAAGAAAACGCATCGTATCCTTTAGGTTTATGTGCAGAACGAACAGCATTAAGTGCTGCTGCATCCTTAGCATCCAATGAAAAAATAAAAGCGATAGCGATAACGGCGAAGTCAGCAAAAAATCCGGTATTGCAACCTGCCGCACCTTGTGGTATATGCAGACAAGTAATTTTTGAAGCTGAAAACAAGCATCATCAAAATATAGAAATTATTTTGACCGGCGAGCAAGGCATCGTGTATGTGTTTAAATCCATTAAAGATTTATTGCCCTTGCATTTTGATGCTAATTTCTTGTAATTTTTTTTGATTCTAAAACTTAAACGCTAAACCAATTTTAGCATAAGAGCCTTCGCAATATCCGGCTTCTAAATTGGCACCGATGTGTTCAACAAAATAATAGGTCATACCAATACCTGAACCCACAATCGCACCACCTTTGAATTTATCATATCCTACAACTTTAGAGCCTTTACTTTTTAAACGAAAGCCACCGCCAATTGCCAATGGAATATAAACATCAAACACATCCGGATCTAATTTTGTATTGCCCTTTTCTGATATTAATTGATACAAATGAAAAACGCCGCGCATACCAATTCCAAAATGTCTGTATTTAAAATTGAACAACACACTCGAAGAATCTGCTTTACTGAATTGTTTACCGGAAAACGTAAACCAACCACCAATACTAAAATAAGGACTCGCAGCATAATCCATATTTAATGTAACGCCAGGAATAAATCCAAATTTTTCAAACTTAACTTTTGATGAATTATATTCTTTCATCGGATAGGTTGGAATAAAACTATGATGTCCTAAGTTCGTGGTTAGGTTGGCATGAAAATCGCCTTTATCAACTGCCCATGAATTATTGTATTGGCTAATAACCAACATCAACAATATACATTTAATAATTCTCTGCATATCTTTTAATTTAATCAACGTACAAAAATATCAAATATTTCCTTTGAATTTACGTATAAACCATTCACTTATCAACAGTAACAAAATTATAAAGCACCACCATTTTAAATCAATAAGCGGACGCGTGGAAAATGTGTCGTACAATATCGATGTAACTTTATTATTCTCATTTATTTCTTGAGCTATATTTTGCATATCTTTTGGATAAAATAATTTGCCTCCACTTTGATTCGCTAAAATAGAAAGTAATGAATGATTGGCTTGCGTGTTTAATGTTTCAAGCAATACATCTCGAACAGTAAAATTACAAGAAGCTGAATATGCTTTACCTTTATAATTCACTTTTGCTGTTGCAGTATAATTTCCAACCGGAAGTATGCCGGCATTTAAAGAATAAGCGTTTATCGTTTTATCAAACGTAAATTGATAATCTTTTCCATCTTCACTTCGAACACTGCAAGTAGCATCGGCATCGTTGATTAACTCATAGCTTTCATTATACAATTCAGCATCGAGTTGAATGGCATCGTTAGCATTAAATAATTTCTTTGCAGTATGTACTCTAAATCTTCTTTTATCAGATTTTACCGTTAAAAATTGAATACTTTTTTCGATAATTTCATCTGTTGCCGAGAAATGTTTGTATTGTGCAAACTCATTGATGCGCCAACGCCAAATACCTTCGCCACAAATAAAGCCCATTTTTTTTCCGTTGATTTCATTAAATGCCATTAACGGATTTTCAGTTGGTATGCTTCCGATTTGTTGCCTGAACAAAACATCTGTATTATTTGAAATTGCATATCTTCCGAACGGTGCTAACAATGGCGGCAAAGCTTCTATGGTTTTTAAAGTCGATTCAGTCAACGTAAATTTGGAAAAACTCGACAAATAAATAGGAAAAACATCGTTGCCACTTTGTGCTGTTCCTGAAATTTGTAATGTTTGTTGTAATGAATTAAACATACCTAAATTGGTATTGGCAGAAAGCACAAACAAAATTGGTTTTTCAGATGAAATAATTTTTTGTAATAAAGAAAGTTGAGTTGCACTTCCTGCAGATGGCAATCCATGTAAAATAATTAAATCTGCATCCTTATAATTTCCGTTATACTTTTTTATATCAGCAACATCAATTTGATAATTTTTATTTTGCTCTATCGCATTTCGCAATGCTTTAATGTCAGGATGTGGCGCATCATATAAAAGCAAGATTTTTTGTCGTCCATCTATAACTTCTACATAAGCAACATCAACATTATTTTCGGTAATTAATTCACCATTTACTTTTTTCAATTGAATTTTATACGATAAAATGCCCGGTTTATCGGCATTGGCAACTGCATCTGTTTGGAAGAAAAATCTATCTTCGTTAATATCAATAACTTTATTTAAAATAGAATTTCCATTTGGTGCAACGATACTTAAAACAGTTGATTGTCCTTTTAAATGATTGGCTTCAATTTGCACATTGATAGAAAATTGATCGCCTAAATACACCAATTCGGGATAGTGTACACTTTTAATTACAGCATCTTTTTTGATGCTTGTATCGCCGAGCGCAATCGTATAAAACGGAACTCGCAACGCATTTTTGTTATACAACGGCGAATTTCCCTGATTAAAAATGCCATCAGATGCCAGCACAATTGCGCCAATGTTTTGCGAGCTATGACGCACAAAAACTTCATCTATTGCATTCGATATATCGGTTTGTTTTTCGGTATAAGTTGGTGTTGTTAATGGAGCTAAAGTTTTGCCAAAGGCATAACTAACCACATCGTATTTTTCTTTCAACTTTTCTTGTAATGCTTGAAGTTGTTGCGCATATTTTTCTTTCGGGAAATTTCCAAATGATGTATTTAAAGAAGATGAATTATCTTGCAATAAAACAATTATCGGTTTTTCTTCTATCGTATTTTTTGATTTGAGTAGAAATGATAACAACAAAAATGCGATTAAAAAAGTAGAAAGAAAGCGTAAAGTTGCCATGCCATATTTCCACCATTTGCTTTCATTTTCTTCAAAGATAAATTTTTGTTTTCCGTACAAGATATAAGCAAAAACTGCAGCTATTGCTATGCAAAACAATAGAAACCACCAAGGATAAGCCGATATAAATGCCGTGTTCAAAATGCGTTACAAGTATGCTAATTTTTGTCGAATATAACAAATGGTAATTGTTATAAAAATTCAAGAAAAATTAAAAAAGGCAACTCAAAAAAGTTGCCTCATATATGAAGTAAGTGTTGAATTATTTTCCTAAAACATCAGCTAAAGTTTTGCCAATGAATGCTGGAGAATCGACAACATGAATTCCACATTCTGCCATAATTTTCATTTTGGCTGCTGCAGTATCTTCTGCGCCACCTACAATCGCGCCGGCATGTCCCATACGTCTGCCTTTCGGAGCGGTTTGCCCTGCAATAAAACCAATAACCGGTTTTTTCTTATTGTCTTTAATCCAACGTGCGGCATCTGCTTCCATACTACCGCCAATCTCGCCTATCATAACGATTGCGTCGGTTTCGTCATCGTTCATAAATAGTTCAACCGCTTCTTTGGTAGAAGTTCCAATAATTGGATCGCCGCCAATGCCAATGGCTGTAGAAATTCCGAATCCGGCTTTCACTACTTGGTCGGCAGCTTCGTAAGTCAATGTTCCTGATTTAGACACAATGCCAATTCTTCCTTTCTTGAAAACAAATCCCGGCATAATACCAATTTTTGCTTCGTCTGCTGTAATTATTCCAGGGCAATTCGGACCTATCATTCTTGCTCCTTTTGCTGTTACATACTGTTTTGCATGAATCATATCTTGCACCGGAATGCCTTCAGTAATGGTAACAATAACTTTAATACCGGCATCGGCTGCTTCCATAATGGCATCAGCAGCAAAAGCAGGCGGAACGAAAATAATGGAAATGTTTGCGCCTGTTGCTTTCACGGCATTTTCTACAGTATTAAAAACCGGCTTATCTAAATGTTGCATACCTTCTTTTCCTGGCGTAACACCACCAACAACATTGGTTCCGTATTCTATCATTTGTGATGCGTGAAATGTTCCTTCTTTTCCTGTAAATCCTTGTACAATTACTTTGGATGCTTTATTAACTAAAATGCTCATTTTTTATGTTATTTGTTATTCGTTATTCGTTATTCGTTATTCGTTAATTGTTATTGGTTATTAGTTATTCCTCTTCACTTATTCTTTAATTTATTAAATCGTGCATCACGTGCTTCTTTCAAGAATTCGGATGCAAAGATAAAATCAATCAATTCTTTATTATCTGACTCAAACAAGGTAAGCCTATCTCCTTCCCAATGTTTATTGCCTTCGTGCAAGAAAATAATCTTATCGCCGTTGGCAATTACACTGTTCATATCGTGTGTGTTGGTGATGGTAGTGATTTTATATTCTTGCGTGATTTCCATAATCAACTCATCAACAACTATAGAAGTTTGTGGGTCTAATCCGGAATTAGGCTCATCGCAAAATAAATATTTCGGATTCATCACAATAGCTCGTGCTATGCCTGTACGTTTTTGCATGCCACCGGAAAGTTGAGATGGAAACTTTTGATTGGTGTTAGTTAAATTCACACGTTTTAAAACTTCGTTTACTCTGTCTCTTTTTTCCGACATCGACATTTTTGTGAACATATCTAACGGGAAACGAACATTTTGTTCGACTGTCAATGAATCAAATAAAGCGCCGCCTTGAAACAACATGCCTAACTCTCTGCGAATTTCATTTTTTTGGTCGATGTTCATCGCCACATAATCTTTATCATCAAAATAAACATGACCGGAAGTTGGCGTTAATAAACCAACAATACATTTCAATAAAACTGTTTTTCCTGAACCACTTTTACCTATGATAAGGTTGTTTTTTCCACTTTCAAAAACAGCAGAAATTCCTTTCAACACTTCTTGTGAGCCAAATTGTTTTTTTACGTCTTTTACTTCTATCATCTTGAAAGAAATTCTAAATTATTATCGCAATAACAACCAAGTTAAAACTAAATCTGCAAACAACACCATCACACAACTCAACACTACGGCGCGTGTACTTGCTTTTCCAATTTCGATAGCGCTTCCGTGTGCATAAAATCCTTGATAGCAAGAAACGGAAGTCAACACAAATCCAAACACTACAGATTTTGCCATCATCACAAAAATATTGTATCCAACGAAATTCATCAACACACCTTGCATATAATCAACAGAAGAAACATATCCGGAAAAGGAACCGGCAACTAGACCGCCCCAAATGCCTGTTACTGCCGAAATTACCACCAATAAAGGAATCATAGTAATGGCAGCTGCTAATTTTGGTCCGATTAAATATGAAATCGTGTTGACGCCCATAATTTCTAAGGCATCTATTTGTTCGGTTAAGCGCATCGTACCTAATTCTGATGCTAAATTGGAGCCGATTTTTCCGCCTAAAATTAAACAAGAAACAGTTGGTGCTAACTCTAATATCATCGATTCTTTCACAACATATCCGACATAATACATCGGCACCATAGATTGCGATAAGTTGTAGGCAAATTGTACAGCCGAAACGGCTCCGATAAAAAAGGAAATCAACAAGATAATTACCACAGAACCTACGCCGATATTGTTCATTTGCACTAAGGTTTCTTTCCAATACATAGATGCTCTCTCGGGTTTGGCAATCGAGCGTTTTATCATTAAAATATACCTACCGATATGAAAAAGAGGACCACCGGAAGCGTGTACATATTCTGCCATAATTAACTTTAGAAACGTAAAAATAGATTATTTTTAGAGATTAGCCAAAAGTGAATGGCGAAAAGCGAAAAATTAATACTTTTACATTATGAACGTTGTTGTTACAGGCGCCAGTCGCGGAATTGGCAAAGCTATCGTTGCCCAATTTATCAAAGAAAATCATCGTGTTATTGTTTGCTCTCGAAATGCCGAAAAATTAGGTGAGTTGCAAAAAGAATTTCCTGAATTAATTACGTTTGTTTGTGATGTTGCCAACAAGCTGCAAGTTTTTGCTTTTGCTGATTTTGTATTGCAAACTTTTACTCAAATTGATGTATTGATAAATAATGCCGGAATTTTTTACCCGGGAAAAATTACGGAAGAAGCAGATGATGTTTTAGAAAAAACATTACAAACGAATTTATTGAGTGCTTATTATCTGACCAAAAAACTTGCACCAAAAATGATAGCACAACAATCGGGATTTATTTTTAATATGTGTTCAGTTGCCAGCATAAAGGCTTATGAAAATGGTGGCAGTTATTCTATTTCAAAATTTGGGTTGTTGGGATTTTCTAAAACCTTGCGTGAAGAATTGAAACCGCATAATATCAAAGTTACGGCTATTTTGCCGGGCGCTACTTTAACGGATTCTTGGAGTGGAACTGATTTGCCAACTGAGCGTTTTAGTAAACCTGAAGATATTGCTGAGCTCGTGTATAGTGTTACTCAATTATCTGCTTTATCGGTTGTTGAAGAGATTATTATTCGTCCGCAATTAGGTGATATTTAATGGATAATTTATGCTCATTTGTTTTCATTTTATTTTTAACAACAAAAACCATTAGTATTTATTAACAGTTTGAATACTATACTTATGCTCATTTATTTTCATTCTGATTTGAATTGTATTTAACCGCAAAGGTCGCTAAGGTTTTTCGCAAAGAAAGCAAAGTCATTCCCGCAAAAGCTGGAATCTCATTAAAACTGACGCAGAGTCCTCTACGAGAGACTCTGCTGGGAAAGAAGAGACTCTGCTGGGAAAGAAAGAAAGCAAAGTCATTCCCACGAAAGTGGGAATCTCATTCAACTTAAATTTTTGAGATTTCCTTTTGCAAGGAAATGACAGTTTAGTATATCATAAAGCATTATAGTATGCAATGCTTTCTATAATTTCTTGTTGGTTGATAGGAATATCGTATTCGCAATGTCCGATGGATGAAAGCAATGATGCCATTATAGTCGTGCCTTCATTTTTTTTGTCGATGCGCATAGTAGCCAACAATGCTTCGTGCTTGAAATTGGATATATCGTGTTTTGGAAAGTGCTTTAAAAGTACTGTCGTAATTTCATTCAATGCCGATTCGGATAAACCGCATTTTTTTTCTGAAAGAAAAGCTTCACAAATCATACCAATGGCAATTGCTTCGCCATGTAGTAAACTATCTTTTTCGTTTTCTAATGAATAAGCTTCAATGGCATGTCCGATAGTGTGTCCAAAATTCAAAATTTTGCGCAAGCCATTTTCAAAAGGGTCAGCTTCTACCACTGCTTTTTTTATTTGTAACGAATGAAAAACTATGTCATTCATATCCACAGAAAAAATATCTATCGAAGCAATTTTTTCCCATTGTTGTTTATCGCGAATTAATGCGTGTTTAAAAATCTCAGCCCAACCATTAATAAATTGTCGTTGCGGTAAAGTTTTAAAAAATGGAGCAGCGATAAAAACAGCTTTCGGGTTTTTAAATAAGCCAATTAAATTTTTTCCGTATTTAAAATCGATGCCTAATTTTCCACCGATGGAAGAATCGACTTGAGATAATAAAGTTGTTGGTATATTAATAAAATCGATGCCGCGTTTGTAACAACTTGCCGCAAAGCCGCCCATGTCGCCGATTACACCGCCGCCAAGATTGATACACAAAGCTTTTCTATCTACATTAAACGTTAGCATTTGTTGCCATATCTGTTCGCAGGTTGAAAGATTTTTATTTTCTTCGCCGCTTTTCGTTTCAATTATATTTTGGGTAGTAATAATCTTTTGGACTAAAGGCAAGCAATTTTCTTTCGTGTTTTCATCTACAATTACGACAACATCGCTGTATTTTTTTTCTGCTAAAAATTTTTGTAGTGCGCTAAAACTATCGTCAATATAAATAGAATAATCTGAAAGAGAAATGATGTTCATGCATTGAAAAAATTAATAGGCAAACAATTTTTAATTTAAGGTAAATCTAGAATTTTATCAAAACTCCAAACTTCTGTTTTAGCCGCAAACCATGGTTTTACGGTTTTCCAAAAAACGGAAAAGAAATCGGAATATCTGTAATTATCTAAATCTTGTTCGCTGTCCCACAAACTATACGTGAAGAAAATATTGGAATGATGAATATCTTGCCAAACTTGAAGTGTATGACATCCTTTTTGTGAACGAATAATATCGCACACTGTAGAAAAATATTTTTTAAATGTTTCTACTTCATTTTCTTGCATGGTTAACTTTACTATTCTTACTATCATTCCAATAAAATTTGAACGGCATCGCCAACGGCTAAACCAAGTAAATCGGCAGCATGACCGCAGTTAATACATAATTCTAAATAATCGATGCCATTAAAACGCGCTAAACTATATGACGTTGGCACATCTGAATAATCTTTTACAATTCTGTCAATATAATCGTCTTTTCTATAGTTGATGCGTAATTGTTTATTTTCACTAAAACGCAAAACATCTTCTTTTTTTATATTGGTAATGGCGTTTCCGAAATTATCAATATGAATCACATTTCCAACAATTTTATTTCCTTGGATGATAGGTTTCATCGCTTCTTTAACCACATAATCAGATGTGGCTTTGCCAATAGCACCAATATTGTGATTAAACGTTATTTCTTTTACAACGCGGCAATAAAATTCTTCTAAAGTATTAAGTTTAGCTTGTTTGGTATCAACTTCCACAATCAAATCGGGCTTATCATCAAACACCATTGTTAGGATGCCATTATCCGGCGCAATAAAGTAGTGGTTTTGATATTTTGCAGCTAATAATTTCTGCGCACCTAATCCTTTTTCAAAAACACGAGCAATGTGAATTGTACCGTTCGGGAAATTTTTATAGACATTTTTTAAGAAAAAAGCAGCTGTAACGATATCGTAAGGTGCAATGGAATGTGAGATATCCACAATCTTTGAAGATGGGCTGGATGCGTATAAATTACCTTTAAATAAGCCTACATAGTAGTCTTTTGTTCCAAAGTCTGTTAATAACGTAATTACCGCCATTTAAAATTTTATATTATTTTCAAATTGATGATATTTCAACAACAAACAAAACAAAAAGAATATCGTTGTATTTTAAAACAAAAATAAGAAAATAATTGAGCGAACTAACAATTAAATTAGAAACTGTTGATCCGGTAGAATTTTTCGGATTTAACAACAACAAGTTGAAGATTCTTAAAAAGGAATTCAACCGATTAAACATCAATGCAAGAGGCAACAAAATTATCGTTGCCGGTTCACAAGATGATTTAGAAATTTTTAAAGAGAAAGTGCATCAGTTAGTAGATTATTTAGAACGCTACGGAAAAATTTCTGACCAACATCTTGAAGAAATATTGAATGGTAAAAATCCTTATGAAACTAATTTTCCTTCATTTCAAGACAATGTGTTAGTATATGGAACGAATGGTATGTTAGTGCGTGCACGAACCGAAAACCAGCAAAAAATGGTGGCAATGTCGGAAGATAATGACATCTTGTTTGCGATGGGTCCGGCCGGAACAGGAAAAACTTATACAGCAGTTGCTTTAGCTGTGCGTGCATTAAAAAATAAATCGGTGAAGAAAATCATATTAACTCGGCCGGCAGTTGAAGCCGGCGAAAGTTTAGGATTTTTGCCTGGCGATTTAAAAGAAAAAATCGATCCGTATTTACGTCCGTTATATGATGCATTAGATGATATGATTCCTGCCGATAAGCTAGCCTATTATATGCAAAATCGTGTTATAGAAGTGGCTCCATTGGCATATATGCGCGGACGAACATTAGATAATGCTTTTATGATCTTAGATGAAGCGCAAAACGCGACAGCCTTACAATTAAAAATGTTTCTTACTCGTATAGGACCTTCTGCACAATGCATTATTACGGGCGATATGACACAAATAGATTTGCCAAAAAATCAACAATCCGGATTAAGGAAAACAATGCAGATTTTGGAAGGCATCAAAGGCATAGGTATGATTCATCTTTCAGCTGATGATGTTATCCGACATCGTTTGGTCAAAGAAATTATTAAAGCGTTCGATAAAGACTCGGAACGCGAGCAACACTTTAAAGAAAATAAAAATTAGAGATACTTCTAGTTTGTGCTTCTTTTTTTGGATTCAATGATCCTTACAAACTCTATTTTTATAAATTGATTTATTTTTGATATAAATCAACAAATTAACATTAATTAAAGTAGAGATTAATTATTTTTTTAAAAATTTGTAAGACAAAAAAGAATAAAATGAAACTATTAAAAGGAATTCTAATTTTATTTTGCGCTAATTTCTTTATGGTTAGTTGCGATAAAGACAGCGACAACTCGAAGTCTTCTGAAGTTCCCGCTGTATATAAAAAAATATATGGCGCAACTAGCATAACTTCTGATGGTTCTTATATCTACATAAAGACCAATGGAACACCGGATCATAAGAGTGTTTATTATCCAACAAGCAATAGTCTTTATGAAAATTTTTCAGGTACAACCTTTGGTGGCAATACATTTAATAAAAATCCAAATACTATTTCAACTAAGAATTATACTTTTAAAATTCCTTTAAACCCTAAAGAAGCTACTACGCATGAAGCAACTCCTTTGGGACCGATTGGTGTTTCCTTAAATGGAGTTCCATTTTTTAATCAGTATGCTGGACCCAATCAACCTTTAACCAACGAAGTTGTTTCTTTCGATCAATGGTGGGGTCACCCGGCTCAATCCGGCGATTATCACTACCATGTAGAGCCACTTTATTTAACTACAGTTAAAGCAACCGACTCTTCACTTTTAGGATTTTTGTTAGATGGATTTCCTGTTTATGGTCCAAAAGAAAATGGTGCTACTATTCAAAATTCCGACTTAGATGATTATCACGGTCATTTTGGTGTTACAGCAGATTTTCCTAATGGAATTTATCACTATCACATAACCGCAACAGACCCATATATAAATGGCAATGGATTTTACGGCACTGCAGGAACAGTTACGCAGTAGCTTTTTCCTTTTTTGTTTAGCATGCATTTCATGTCAATCTTCCATGACAGACGAATCATCTTTACAACTTTTTAATGCTGACAATATTAACATACAAAACAAGAATGGTATTATCTATTTAAATGAACAACCATTTTCCGGTAAAGTTTTTCAACTATCTCCTTTAACAAAAGATACTGTCGAATTGATTGGATATCTAAATGGAAAAGAACATGGAGAATGGAGACATTATTATCCGAACAAACAAATAGAAGAAATTCGTTATTATGATAATGGTGATAAAATAAAAACCTTGACACGTTGGTGGGAAAATGGGCAAAAGCAATTTTTTTGTACTTTCAAAGATGGTGAATATGATGGTGCTTTAACCGAATGGAATCGAGATGGACAAGTAGTTAGGGCTATGCATTACAAAAATGGCTATGAAGAAGGTAACCAAAAAGCATACTACAACAACGGAAAAGTTAGAAGTAATTACGTGATTATAAATGGCAAACGTAGAGGATTATTAGGAACTAAAAATTGTGTAAATGTATCCGACAGTATTTTTAAAAAATAAGCTGATTTATGCTTGCCTAATGCTTGTTCTTTTATCTTGTAATAGAAAAGAAGAAACAAGTTTACCATATTACAACACGCCTGATTTTACTCCTATTTTCATTACTAACGTCAAAGAAATCTCAAAAAAAATCCCACATAAAATCGGACATTTTTCGTGTACAGACCAAAATGGAAAAATAATTACTGATGCTACAATTGAAGGAAAAATTCACATAGCTAATTTCTTCTTTACGTCGTGTAATAGTATTTGTCCTTCGATGACAAATCATCTAAAGAAAGCAAGTGCCATTTTTAAAAATGATAGTTCTATTATTTTTCTTTCGTATTCAGTTACACCTTGGATTGATAGTATTCCAAAGTTGAAAGCATATGAAGAAAACAATGAAATCAGCAATAAGAATTGGCATTTCTTGACCGGAAATAAAGCAGCTATTTATCAATTAGCACGAACTTCTTATTTTGCTGAAGAAGATTTAGGATTTTCGAAAGACAGCACCGATTTTTTGCATACAGAGCATATTTTACTCGTTGATAAAACAAAACGAATTAGAGGTATTTACAACGGCACACTTCAATTAGATATTGAACAACTTATTGCAGACATTCAACAATTAAAGAAAGAAGAACAAAATCAATAATTGTTTGAAAATAACAAACTATTCAATCCCACTTCTGATTTTATCTAAGATATGATTAAACTGCTTTAGTTCTTCTTCCGTTACATTAGAGTAATAGGCTGGCGGCATATCTCCTTCTAAAGCGATATCAATTTTGCTTAATAATTCTAATCCTTTTTCGGTGATGCGAATATCAACTTGTCTCCTATTGTGTTCATTGAGTTCGCGCGTTACTAATTGTTTCATTCGCAATTTTTCTACTAAGCGAGTTGCATTCGACATTTTATCAATCATCCTTTCCGTTATCTGTGTCAGCATAACTGCATTAGGATATTGACCTCTAAGAATTCTTAAAACATTATATTGTTGAAGTGATAAATCAAATTGTTTAAAAAATCGGCTTTTAATATTTTCCAACCAACCGGAAGTAAACAAAAAATTGACATCTGTTTTTATGAAAATGTTCTGAAATTTTTTTTGTTTAATTTCGTCTTCTATCGTCTTCATTCCGGCAACAATTAAGCTTGTGTAGTTGGTGTACCAAAATTTAAAGGAATAGCTACTTGATCGAACTCTTTAATTTCGCCGTGCATTTGCTCAAATTTTTTGACGTTTTCTGCTAATGCATGCATTAAACGTTTGGCGTGTTGAGGCGTTAAAATAATTCTCGATTTTACTTTTGCTTTTGGAATTCCAGGTGCCAAACGAACAAAGTCCACTACAAATTCTTGGTTGGAATGTGTAATGATAGCCAAGTTAGCATATTCGCCTTCAGCTATATCTTCCGGAAGTTCTATATTGATTTGATTCTGATTATTGTTTTCCATGTATGAATAATTAAAATGAAAAAAATTAGGAGTACAAATATAAGAAAATTAGTACACTTACATTAATAAGAAAAATTGCCAAAATACTATTGCTGATTCAATCTTATTGCCAATAAAAATGTTATTTCTATAAATCGTAAACAAAAAAAATGCTGTCTAAAATAGACAGCATTTTTTACTTATGTTTGAAAAATTTTATTCTTCATCAACTTCCATCATCGCCTTCTTAGCCAACATTTGTTGGTGTTCTGCTTTAGAACTCACTAAGATTTCTTCAAACTCACGCACACCGGTACCTGCCGGAATTCTATGACCAACAATTACATTTTCTTTCAAGCCTCTCATATAGTCGATAGAACCATTGATAGCAGCTTGATTTAATACTTTTGTTGTTTCTTGGAAAGAAGCAGCAGAAATCCAACTTTGTGTACCTAAAGACGCACGAGTAATACCTTGCAACATCGGGCTTGAAGTAGCCGGAATAGCATCTCTATAATCCAATACTTTGCGGTCGTTGCGTTTTAAGAATGAATTTTCTTCACGAACTTGACGCATGGTTACAATTTGTCCGGCAACATAGTTTTCAGAATCACCGGCATCTGTAATCACTTTCTTATCGAATATATTGTCGTTTTCTTCAATGAATTCAAATTTATTTACAGTTTCACCTTCTAAGAATTTTGTATCGCCGGCATCGCTGATTAATAAGTTGCTCATCATTTGTTTAACGATAACTTCGATGTGTTTGTCGTTAATTTTTACTGCTTGAAGACGATATACTTCTTGGATTTCATTTACTAAATATGCTTGTAATGCAGAGGGTCCTTTTATTTTCAAGATATCACTTGGCGTAATTGCACCATCAGAAAGTGGCATACCTGCTTTCACAAAATCTCCTTCTTGTACTAAAATATGTTTAGTTAACGGCACCAAATATTTACGTTGAACGCCATCTTTTGAAGTGATAGTAATTTCTCTATTTCCACGTTTAATTTTACCGAATGATGCTTGACCGTCAATTTCAGAAACCTTAGCCGGATTCGAAGGATTACGTGCTTCAAACAATTCCTGCACACGTGGCAAACCACCCGTGATATCGCTCAATTTACTTAAGATACGAGGAATTTTTACGAGGATGGAACCGGAAACAACACTACTTTTATCATCAACAGAAATATGTGAACCAACCGGAATTGAATAAGAATAAATTTCTTTTCCTTTTTCATCTAAAATCAAAATTGCCGGTGTCTTTTTCTTATCTCGAGATTCGATCGTTACTTTTTCGCGGTGACCGGTTTGTTCTTCCAATTCTTCTCTATAGGTAATACCTTCGATGATATTATCATACTTAATAGTTCCTTTGTACTCAGAGATGATAACATTGTTAAATGGATCCCAAGAGCAAATCACATCATCTTTCTTAATTTTTTGTCCATTTTTCACTTCTAATGCTGCGCTATATGGAATATTATAAGTGATTAAAACTCTATTCGTATTTTCATCGATGATATTTATTTCACCTGTACGACCAATTACCACTGATTTCACATCGCCATCTTCTGTTTCTTGTTTTACCACTTTAATGCTATCGAACTCTAATTTTCCATCAAATTTTGCTTTGATGTTAGATTCTGTTGCAATACTGCCACCAACACCACCACTGTGGAAAGTACGAAGTGTCAACTGTGTTCCCGGCTCACCGATTGATTGAGCAGCAATGATACCCACTGCATCACCATATTGTGCAGGTCTGTTATTGGTTAAGTTTCTACCGTAACATTTAGCACAAACACCGCGTTTTAATTCGCAAGTCAATACTGAACGAATTTCAACACTATCTAAACCGGAAGCATCAATTTTCTTAGCTTGAGCTTCGAGAATCATTTCTCCTTCTTTTACGATTACCTCATTTGTATGTGGATCGATAATATCCAACAACGCTACACGACCAACTACTCTATCGGATAATGGCTCGATAATATCTTCGTTTTGTTTTAAAGCAGCAACTTTAAGACCACGCAATGTTCCGCAATCTTCTGCATTAATTACAACATCTTGCGCCACATCCACTAAACGACGTGTTAAGTAACCGGCATCTGCCGTTTTTAACGCTGTATCTGCCAAACCTTTACGAGCACCGTGCGTGGAAATGAAATACTCCAATACGTTCAAACCATCTTTGAAGTTAGATAAGATTGGATTCTCAATCAACTCAGCTCCTGTTGAACCTGATTTACGAGGTTTTGCCATCAATCCACGAATACCTCCTAACTGTTTAATTTGTTGTTTAGAACCACGCGCACCTGAATCTAACATCATATACACTGAGTTAAATCCTTGTTTGTGAGATGAAATTTCTTTCATCAACGTTTCTGTAATTCTTGTATCTACACGAGTCCAAGTATCAACTATTTGGTTATAACGTTCAGTATTGGTAATTAAACCTAAGTTATAATGTTGTTTGATAGTATCTACTTCTTCAGAAGCAGCATCTAAGTAAGTTTGTCTTTCTTTTGGTATAATTAAATCGTCGATATTGAACGACAAACCACCTTTAAATGCATGACGATAGCCTAATTCTTTGATATCATCTAAGAATTTTACAGTTGTAGGAATATTGGTAAGTACCAACACATCTCCAATAATATTCTTTAAATTTTTCTTAGATAAAAGCACATTCACATAGCCACATTCTTCCGGAACTAATTCATTAAACAACAATAAACCAACTGTGGTTTCGATTAATTTATATTTGAATTCGTTTCCTTCACGTACGCGCACTCTACATTTTACGTTAGCATGCAAATCGGCTTGCCCTTCATTTAATGCAATAATGGCTTCTTCTGCTGAATAGAATACTTTGCCTTCGCCTTTAACGATTTCTTCTTTTGTTGATTTTTTTCCTTTCGACAAATAGTACAAACCTAAAACCATGTCTTGTGATGGAATGGTAATTGGTGTTCCATTTTGCGGATTTAAGATATTGTGAGAAGACAACATCAACAATTGGGCTTCCAAGATAGCGGCATTGCTCAATGGAACATGCACTGCCATTTGGTCACCGTCAAAGTCGGCGTTGAAAGATGTACAAACTAATGGATGTAATTGAATGGCTTTTCCTTCTATTAATTTAGGTTGGAATGCCTGAATAGAAAGTCGGTGTAATGTTGGGGCACGGTTTAACAATACCGGATGTCCTTTCATTACGTTTTCTAAAATATCCCAAATAACAGATTCTTTTTTGTCCACTAATTTCTTAGCAGATTTTACTGTTTTAACGATTCCTCGTTCTAATAATTTACGAATGATAAACGGTTTGAATAACTCTGCAGCCATATCTTTTGGCAAACCGCATTCGTGTAATTTCATTTCCGGACCGACAACGATTACGGAACGACCTGAATAATCCACACGTTTTCCTAATAAGTTTTGACGGAAACGACCTTGCTTTCCTTTTAATGAATCGGAAAGTGATTTTAATGCACGACCGCCTTCTGCTTTAACGGCATTTGATTTACGAGAATTATCGAATAAAGAATCGACAGCTTCTTGTAACATACGTTTTTCGTTACGCAAGATTACTTCCGGCGCTTTGATATCGATTAATCTTTTCAAACGGTTATTTCTGATGATAACGCGTCTGTATAAATCGTTTAAATCTGCCGATGCAAAACGACCGCCATCTAAAGGAACTAATGGTCTTAATTCAGGTGGAACTACAGGAAGAAATTGAACTACCATCCATTCCGGTCTGTTTTCTACGTGCGTATTAGCTTCTCTGAATGCTTCAACAACACTTAAGCGTTTTAATGCTTCGGATTTTCTTTGTTGAGAAGTTTCGTTAGCTGCTTTATGGCGCAATTCGCCTGATAATTTATCTAAGTCGATTCTTGCCAATAAATCTCTAACTGCTTCGCCACCCATTTTTGCGATGAATTTTTTAGGATCATCATCCGGCAATAATTGGTTTTCTTTTGGCAATGCATCTAAGATATCCAAGTATTCTTCTTCTGTCAATAAATTTAAATAGCTGGTTGTTTTGTTTTCGCCATTTACATTTACGCCATCTTCGGTAATACCTGCTTGAATAACAACAAAACGTTCATAATACACGATTGACTCCACATTTTTGGAAGACAAACCAAGCATATAACCAATTTTGTTTGGCAATGATTTGAAATACCAGATATGCACCACCGGCACAACTAATTTGATGTGGCCAACTCTTTCTCTACGTACTTTTTTCTCAGTTACTTCAACATTACATCTATCGCAAGTAATGCCTTTGTAACGAATTCGCTTGTACTTACCGCAATAACATTCATAGTCTTTTGTTGGTCCGAAAATACGTTCGCAGAACAAACCATCCATTTCCGGTTTGTATGTTCTGTAGTTAATTGTTTCCGGTTTTTTTACTTCTCCTTTAGAGCGCTGATTGATAGATTCCGGTGAAGCGAGTTTTAGGATAATTTTTTTAAACTCTTTGTTGATTTTGTTCTCCTTTTGTGAAGACATAAGTATTTGATTTTTAATTAGATACAACGTAAAAAAGTGGATAATTCACATTTCTTACCCAAAATAGAACTGCGAATATACGATTTAGAAAGCAAAAAGGAATATTTTTCTATAATAAAATAGTATTAAAAATTGAAATTCTGATTAGACTTTTATGTTCGAATAATCAATAAAGAAGAAGAACTTCAGTTTATTTTTGTTGTATCTCCTGTAACATTTTAATAATTGTATCTAATTTTTCTTGTTCAATGGCATCTAATCTGCGTTGTAAATTTTCAATTTCCAACTTTGCATCTTTGTTGGTTTGATAATCTGCTTCTGCTTGTACTCTGTCGCGCTCGCCTTGCCGGTTTTGAGACATCATAATAATTGGAGCGGCATAAGCGGCTTGTGTGGAAAACAGTAAATTGAGCAATATGAATGGATAGGCATCCCAATGTTTTATATAACCAATTACATTTAATGCCATCCAACAACCAACGAAAATAGTTTGTGCAATAATAAATCTCCAAGAGCCCATTCCACTTGCTACGCTATCTGCTAATTTTTCGCCGAAAGAATAATTTTCGACATGCACATCATGCCAATTTTTGTTTGATGTTTTCATAACTATGAATTTGTAATGATAAATGTAAGCTTATACGGACAAATAAAAAACTATCTAAAAAATTCCAAGAAGCGCATTTTTATATTTTCATTATAGATAATGCTTTGTGTAGTTTGAAATAAAATAAATCGAACAAAAATCTGCCGCATCCAAAAAAAATGCTTTACACGAAAATTCGCATAAAGCATTTATAAATTTTAGAGAGATTAAATATTATTCCACCGTAAAATATCCTGAATTTATGAACGTATCATAATTGTTGTAAATATCTACAACGTAGTTGCCTTTTTCTTTTACGCTTATGGGCAATTTAACCCAGTTCCAGTCTAAGCTTTCAATCGTAAAAGTTAATTCATCAACAAGTGTTTCATAATCTTTTCCATTATAAATTGAAACAGTAATCGATTTACATTTTAATGCGTCATCGTTGTATAAAAGTGCTACTAAATCAACTTTTCCATTCTTTAATTTAAAAGTATCACGTTCGCCTATTACTTCAGCATTTTTCACATCATCACCAAAAGTAATTGATGTATTTTCATAGTAATATGTATCTTTTGCATCATCATCAGAATCATCATCAGAATCTGTTTTATCTTTCATAAAACCAATATCTGTTGATGTAGTAGCTAAAATTTTATTCTTATTATCTCTCACAGAAATTTTATACTCACCGGCTTCTGTGAATAAATAATCATACATTGCCCATTTTTTTGAACTTGCAGCATCGTTATCAAATGTTTTTGTATCATACGAAACAAAATCACCATTCTTATTTTTCTTCTGTACATCCAACGTTAACTTATCTTTTATCGTTTTATCTTGATTATAAACGATGTATATATATCCTCCATCTTTAGGAATATCCCAAGCTTTATATAAACCTGAGGTTTTACCTGTTTCTTTATTGTAAGATTCGCAAAGTTCTACTTTAGGCGTTTGTGCAATAGCATTAAAACCAAATACTAATGACAAGAGAAAAAATAAACTAATGTTTTTCATGATTATTGTTTTTGTTGATTCATCTCAAATATAATACCAATTTTGAAATTTGTCCATTTTTCAATAAAAATAAATCGTACAATTATTAAACAAAAATGCCATCCGAAATTGGATGGCATTTTCTTGTATTTACTTAAAACTTAGTTTATTCAAAATCTAAATCTAAGGCAAGTCCACGTAATTCGTGTAATAATACGTTAAATGATTCAGGAATTCCTGGTTCAGGTAAGTTATCGCCTTTAACGATGGCATTGTATGCATTGGCACGTCCTTGAATATCATCAGATTTAACTGTTAATAATTCTTGTAAGATGTTAGATGCGCCATAAGCTTCCAATGCCCAAACTTCCATCTCACCTAAACGCTGACCACCAAATTGTGCTTTACCGCCCAATGGTTGTTGTGTGATAAGTGAGTAAGGTCCGATAGAACGAGCATGCATCTTATCATCAACCATGTGTGATAATTTGATGATATAGATAACTCCTACAGTTGTTTTTTGGTCGAAACGTTGTCCGGTTTCGCCATCATACAAATAAGTGCTACCTAAGCGCGGCAAGCCTGCTTCTTCGATATAGTGTTCAATTTCTTCAACATTGGCACCATCAAAGATTGGTGTTGCAAACTTAACGCCTAATTCTTTTCCTGCCCAGCCTAAAACGGATTCGTAAATCTGACCGATATTCATACGAGAAGGTACACCTAATGGGTTTAATACTACATCTACCGGTGTTCCATCTTCTAAGAATGGCATATCTTCTTGACGAACTATTTTAGCTACGATACCTTTATTTCCGTGACGACCAGCCATTTTATCACCTACTCTCAACTTACGTTTTTGAGCAATGTAAACCTTAGCTAATTTCAATACACCTGAAGGCAATTCGTCACCTACAGTAATGGCATATTTATCGCGTAAGAAACGACCTTTTTCTTCGTTGAATCGGATGTTGAAGTTGTGAAGCAAACGTTTAATTAATTCGTTTGTTTCTTCTTCTTTCGTCCAACCGGAAGCATCTAAATTTTGATAATTTAAGTTGCCCAATAATTTTTCTGAGAATTTAGTTCCTTTAGGAACAGCTTCTTCTCCGTAAATATCTTTTATTCCGGCTGTTGTTTTTCCACCGATCAATTGCATCAACTTAGCCACCAAAGTTCTCTTGATATCTTCTAAGTTTTGCAAGTGTACTTTTTCTGCTTTTTCCAATTCCGCTTTTTCTCTAATCTTAGAGTTTTTATCTTTTTTAGCTCTTTGGAATAGCTTAGTCGTAACTACGATACCTTCTGTTGATGGTGGTGCTTTATACGAAGCATCTTTTACATCGCCAGCTTTATCTCCGAAGATAGCACGCAATAATTTCTCTTCCGGCGTTGGATCGGTTTCCCCTTTTGGTGTAATTTTTCCGATTAAGATATCGCCTTCTTTAATTTTTGCGCCAACGCGGATAATTCCATTTTCGTCTAAGTTGCGTGTTGCATCTTCGCTTACGTTTGGAATATCGTTGGTTAATTCTTCTTCACCCAATTTAGTATCACGAACATCTAATTCGTATTCTTCAATATGAATAGATGTAAAGATATCTTCGCGAACTACTTTTTCGTTGATTACGATAGCATCTTCGAAGTTGAATCCTTTCCAAGGCATGAATGCAACCAACAAGTTTTTACCTAAGGCTAATTCGCCGTTTTGTGTAGCATAACCTTCACATAAGATATCTCCTTTTTCTACTTTATCTCCTTTGCGAACAATTGGGCGCAAGTTGATACAAGTAGCTTGGTTAGTTCGTGCGTATTTAGTTAACTTATATACCTTAACATCATCTTCGAAGCTGACTAATTTTTCGTTTTCTGTTCTATCGAATCGGATGCGAATTTCGTTGGCATCAACAAACTCTACAACACCTGAACGTTCTGCATTGATTAATACATTTGAATCGGAGGCTACTCTGGCTTCGATGCCTGTACCAACAATTGGAGATTCGCAACGCATTAACGGAACAGCTTGACGTTGCATGTTAGAGCCCATCAATGCACGGTTAGCGTCATCGTTTTCTAAGAATGGAATTAAAGAAGCAGATACACCTACGATTTGATTTGGTGCCACATCCATATTTTGGATATCTTTAATTTGACCTTCTTCAGCATCTAAGATTGGAAAATCTCCTTGGAAACGACATTTCACTTTAGTTTCAACGAAAGCACCTTTATCGTCAATTTCAATATTTGATTGTGCGATTGTTCTTTCATCTTCTTCTTCAGCAGTTAAAAACTCAACCTTATTTTCTACTTTTCCGTTGTTTACTTTTCTGTATGGTGTTTCGATGAAGCCCATTTCATTCACTTTTGCATGTACGCAAAGGGTAGAAATCAAACCGATGTTTGGTCCTTCCGGCGTTTCAATTGTACACAAACGACCATAGTGAGAATAATGTACGTCACGCACCTCGAAACCTGCTCTTTCACGAGAAAGACCGCCAGGTCCTAAAGCAGAAATACGACGCTTATGTGTAATCTCAGAAAGTGGATTGGTTTGGTCTAAGAATTGAGATAATTGAGATGTTCCAAAGAACGAGTTGATAACAGAAGAAAGTGTTCTTGCATTTATCAAATCGATTGGAGTAAATACCTCGTTATCTCGAACGTTCATACGTTCACGGATGGTACGAGCCATACGTGCTAAACCCACGCCGAATTGTGCAAATAATTGCTCGCCAACCGTACGGACACGTCTATTACTTAAATGGTCGATATCGTCGATTTCAGCTTTTTGGTTGATTAATCGAATCAAGTATTTAATGATAGATACAATATCTTCTTTTGTTAAGACAATATTTTTTGAGTCGATATCTAAGCCTAATTTCTTGTTGATTTTATATCTTCCAACAAAACCTAAGTCGTAACGTTTATCAGAGAAGAATAACTTCTCGATAATACCGCGTGCTGTATCATCATCCGGTGGATCAGAGCCACGTAATTGACGATAGATATGTTTTAAAGCCTCGATTTCTGAGTTGGATGTATCTTTTTGTAAAGTATTAAAGATGATAGAATAATCTTGGTCTGTATCTTCTTTTTGCAGGATAATTGATTTAATGCCTGTTTCTAAGATAAGTTGGATATTATCTTCATCTAAGTATGTATCTCTTTCCAAGATAACTTCGTTACGTTCGATAGAAACTACCTCTCCGGTATCTTCATCTACGAAGTCTTCCATCCAAGATTTTAGTACTCTCGCTGCTAAACGACGTCCTATATTTTTTTCTAACGATTTTTTATTAACGTCAACTTCATCAGCTAATTCAAAAAGTTTAAGAATATCTTTATCTGAATCAAAACCGATAGCGCGTAATAAAGTAGTAACCGGGAATTTCTTTTTACGGTCGATGTATGCATACATTACGTTGTTGATGTCTGTTGCAAATTCCATCCAAGCGCCTTTAAAAGGAATAATTCTTGCAGAGAAGATTTTAGTTCTGTTTGGATGGTAGCTCATACCGAAGAAAACGCCGGGTGAGCGATGCAATTGAGAAACGACAACACGCTCTGCACCATTAATTATAAAAGTACCTTTGTCTGTCATGTATGGGATATTTCCCAAGAAAACATCTTGCACGATAGTTTGGAAGTCAATATGTTCTTCGTCATTACAAGACAAGCGCAATTTTGCTTTCAAAGGTACGCTGTATGTCAAACCTCTCTCAATACATTCATCGATGGTATATCGAGGTGGATCAACATAATAATCCAAAAATTCCAACAAGAAAATATTTCTGGCATCTGTGATTGGAAAGTTTTCAGAAAACACTTTATACAAACCTTCTTTAGAACGTTTGTCCGGAGTCGTTTCGAGTTGTAAAAATTCTTGGAATGATTTTACTTGTATATCCAATAGATTTGGATAATCATAAGGATGGCTAATCTTACTGAAGTTAATTCTTTTACCTGTTAGTTTCGCCGTTTTTTCTGTTTTTTTTGACATGTAATCTTATTAAAATTTATAAAAAACAGTAAAAGTGTCTCGGCAATTGAAATTAATTGCCGGACACTTTAGTATCTGATTATGAATGAATTACTTCAATTCAACAGATGCTCCGCCTTCTTCCAATTTAGCCTTGATAGACTCAGCTTCTTCTTTAGAAGCACCTTCTTTAATTGGTTTTGGTGCACCGTCAACTAGTTCTTTTGCTTCTTTCAAGCCAAGACCTGTAATGTCTTTAACGATTTTAATTACACCTAATTTTTGAGCGCCTGCATCTTTAAGAATAACATCAAAAGATGATTTTTCTTCAGCAGCGGCAGCACCGCCACCACCAGGAGCAGCAGCAACTGCTACAGCAGCAGCAGCTGGTTCGATACCATACTCTGTTTTTAAGATTTCAGCAAGTTCGTTTACTTCTTTAACTGTTAAGTTTACTAATTGCTCTGCGAATGCTTTAATATCAGCCATTGTTTAAAAATTTAAAATGTTTATTAATTTAATTTCTTTCTTGTAATGTTTTAACGATTCCTGCGATTTTACCGCCGCCTGATTTAAGGGCTGAAATCACATTTTTAGCAGGTGATTGTAATAATCCAATGATATCGCCAATCAGTTCTTCTTTTGATTTAATATTTACTAAGGCTTCTAATTGATTTTCGCCTACATATAAATCAGAATCGATATAAGCTGCTTTTAGGATTGGTTTATCATTTCCACCAGCACGGAATTGTTTGATTACTTTAGCAGGTAGATTTCCGGTTTCTGTAAACATGATAGCTGTTGGTCCGTGTAAAACCGGTTCCAACTCATCTGAAAACTTACCTCCGGCAACTAATGCTTTTTTGATTAATGTGTTTTTAGCAACCTGTAGTTTAATACCTTTCTCAAAACATGTTTTTCTAAGCTTATTTATTTTTTCTACAGTTAAGCCTGAAGCATCTGTAAAATAGAAAATATTAGCTTCTGAGAAACTTTTTGAAAGTGTATCTATCGTTGCTTGTTTGTCCGTTTTTGTCATTGTTTTCCTTTTTTAAGGATTAATATTAAATTCCCGGAATAGTTTTAGTATCTACTTCAATTGCAGGACTCATTGTAGAAGCCATAAAAATGCTTTTAAAATAAATTCCTTTTGCAGAAGAAGGCTTCATTTTAGCAATAGTTGCAATCATCTCCTTCGCGTTGTCGTGGATTTGTTCAGGATTAAATGAAACACGACCTACAGAAGTATGAATAATACCATTTTTGTCAATTTTAAAAGCTATTTTTCCTTTTTTCACTTCACGCACTGCGTCGGCAACATTCTCTGTAACGGTTCCTGATTTAGGATTTGGCATTAAGTTACGAGGACCTAATATTTTACCCAATCTTCCTAATTTCGGCATTACGCTTGGAGCTGCAATAATTACATCGATATCTGTCCAACCGCCTGCAATTTTTTCCAAGTATTCATCTAAACCAACATAATCAGCGCCAGCTTCTGTTGCTGCTGCTTCTTTATCAGAAGGACAAAGTACTAAAACTGTTTTTGATTTTCCGGTTCCGTGCGGTAAGCTTACGGTACCTCTTAATGCTTGGTCTGGTTTACGTGGGTCAACGCCTAAACGGATGTGAACATCTACAGAAGCATCGAATTTAGTTGTGTTTACTTCTTTTACTAAAGAAGCGGCTTGTTCTAAGGAATAGAGTTTACCTTTTTCAACTTTTGGATTTACTGCTTTTCTTTTTTTTACAACTTTCATTTTACTAAATTTGGTGAGATAATAGCGTTTCAATTTTACGAGTGAAACTCTCTCTGCTTATTTCTAAGCTTCAAATGGTGCATCACCCGTAACAGTGATTCCCAAACTTCTTGCAGTTCCTGCCACCATTTTCATTGCTGATGTAACTGTAAAGCAATTCAAATCCGGCATTTTGATTTCTGCAATTTCCTTCACTTGATCCCAAGTAACAGAACCTACTTTATTTCTATTAGGAATGTTAGATCCTTTTTTAGCTTTAGAATACTCCAACAATAATGCGGAAGCTGGTGGAGTTTTGATTACAAACGTGAAAGATTTATCTTTATATACCGTAATTACACACGGTAAAATTTTCCCTGGTTTATCTTGTGTTGCGGCATTAAATTGTTTGCAAAACTCCATGATATTCACGCCTTTTGCACCTAATGCAGGTCCAATTGGAGGCGCTGGATTTGCTTGTCCGCCTTTAACTTGTAATTTGATAAACGTTTCTATTTCTTTTGCCATTTCTATTGTTTTTCAACTTGCATAAAATTCAATTCAACTGGAGTTTTGCGTCCAAAAATTTTCACAACAACTCTCAGTTTCTTTTTGTCTTCCATAATTTCTTCAATCGTACCCGTGAAGTCATTGAATGGACCATCTGTAATTTTCACATCTTCTCCTACTAAGAATGGTTCGTTCACTGTTCCACCAACTTCTTCCATTTCATCTACTTTGCCTAAAATTCTATTGACTTCACTTTTCTTTAGTGGAATAGGATTATTTCTTTCAATGAAAGAAATTACATTCGTCATATTTTGAATATGGGCAACAACATCTCCATTTAATCTTTTTGGATCAGCTTCCATCATCAAGTAGCCTGGAAAGAAATTCTTTTCGTGAATTACTTTTTTCCCACCTTTTAGTTTATACACCTTTTCTGTTGGTACAATTACCTGAGTAATAATATCTGACCAATTAGAAAGTTTTACTTCTTTCTCGATTATCTCGCGAAGTTTTTTTTCCTTTCCACTGATTACTCTCAGTACGTACCATTTTTTATCTTCAGACATCGGCGTAATAACTAAACTATTTTGTCAAATTATAAATAATATCACTGAATATCAACTTAGATACCATATCCATTAAACCTACAGACAAGGCAATAATTATTGATGCAATTGCAACAATAACTGTATTTTCTTGCAATTCCTTCCAAGTTGGCCAAGTTACTTTAGTACGTAACTCGTCGTAAGAAGTTTGAAGATATGTTTTGATATTATTCATTTATATTTTTTTTTGCACGGGCGAAGAGATTCGAACTCCTATCAACGGTTTTGGAGACCGCTATTCTACCCTTGAACTACACCCGTTTAATTAGTCATTAGTCACTAATACAAGGACTAATGACTAATGACGGATTTAATTTATTATTTCAAAATTTCAGTTACTTGACCAGCACCTACTGTTCTACCACCTTCACGGATAGCAAATTTCAAACCTTTCTCTAATGCTACCGGATAAATCAATTTAACTGTTAAAGTTACATTGTCACCAGGCATTACCATTTCTACTCCAGCCGGTAATTCAATCTCACCAGTAACGTCTGTTGTTCTTAAATAGAATTGTGGACGATATTTATTGAAGAATGGTGTATGACGACCACCTTCGTCTTTAGACAAGATATACACTTCGCATTTGAATTCTGTGTGAGGTGTTACTGAACCCGGTTTGCAGATAACCATACCACGTTTGATATCTGTTTTTTCGATACCACGTAATAAGATACCTACGTTTTCACCAGCTTCACCAATGTCTAAGATTTTACGGAACATCTCCACACCTGTACAAGTAGATGTCATAGATTTTTCTTGCAAACCAACGATTTCAACCGGCTCACCAGTTTTGATTACACCTCTTTCAATACGACCTGTTGCAACTGTACCACGACCTGTGATAGAGAATACGTCTTCAACCGGCATTAAGAATGGTTGGTCGATTGGACGTGGAGGTAATGGAATCCACTCATCAACAGCTTTCATCAACTCATCAATCTGAGCTACACTTTCTGCATCGCCTTGTAATGCTTTCAAAGCAGAACCTTTGATGATTGGAGTATTGTCGCCATCATAGCCTCTTTTAGATAATTCTTCACGGATATCCATTTCAACAAGCTCTAATAACTCTGGGTCATCTACTAAATCAGCTTTGTTCATGAAAACCACCATACGAGGAACGCCTACTTGCGCAGCTAATAAGATATGCTCTTTTGTTTGAGGCATTGGACCATCAGTAGATGCAACCACTAAGATAGCACCATCCATTTGAGCAGCACCTGTAATCATATTTTTGATGTAGTCAGCGTGACCCGGAC
>JAGQYE010000104.1 GCA_020436225.1 Bacteroidota bacterium
CAAATTGGCAATAGAGCCGGTGAAGTGCTTCTATTGAGCTTTTGTGCAAGATTGAACAATGGTAATTCTATTAAACATTTGTACTTTATTCATCTTTTGTTTTTCAAATGCCGTTACTTCGGCAATGCCCGACCCGTTACAGGCAATTTGTTTTAATTTCTTTTTACCCGCGCTCTAACGATTTAATGATTTTCTAAACGGGTTGTATTCATAATCTTCCCAACTGCACGAATTAAAGATTATCCTATTGTTTACATACCTTGTATAAGCCTTTTGATACTTGTCTGATTTGTTGTACGGCATTACAAAAGGTTTGCATCCTAATTTTCGTAAAAATTCAACCCTGTGGTAATCTTGTTCAGGTGTTGTATCAAAACCAATTAAAACAAAGAACTGCATATGTTCACAAGGTATTCCCCATTTATTGCATCGTTCAATCCCTCTAATTATTACCTTTTCATCTTTGAATTTGTCCCAAGCAAATGTCAAGTATCGTTTATTGAATTTTGAATTATAATACTTCACTTTTGCCAATGCTTCGGCTTGTCTATCTGAAATAATCCTAATGTTTAAGCCTTGAACAAAACAAACTTTCAAATCAAGTTCAGCTATTCTATTTAAATTCGCTTCCCAATTAGTGCCACCAAAAAAATCATTATCTAAAAGCATTAAGTTTTTACCGCCTGATGGGTTAGTGATAAGTTCGTCAATAGCGTTGTAATTGTATGGTCTGCCTTCTTTAGTTGGTACACAACAAAACTCACATTTAAAACGGCATCCTTTCATTGAAAATCCGTAATGAAAAGGGGTGTTTGGGTATATTTCCCAATCCATTGGAGCGTTTTCAATTTCAGCAGGTAGTTTGTTGTGAAAATCAATCCCAGTTCCACCAATTACCATATTGTTTGGTATTTGTGGCATTTCAGAAAACTTAAATATTTTACTCGCATAAATTTTATCGTATTGACTTGCAAACAAAATTCCTTCGTACCATTCGACTGTATCGCCAATTGATTTATGGTAAGCAGATATTTTCATAAGTGCAATATTTGGAAATTGTACACCTTGATAATCCGTTCCATCAACTTGATATATTGCTATTCGTGCCATCAATGATTTAATTATTTAATTGCCCACGCACAAAAAATGAAAAAGAAAACAGACACATAACAGCACATTGCCAAAAGTGGCGATGTAGTGCTAAAATCAAGTGTAGTGCTTCTATTTATCATTTGTGCTATGTTCAAAATTTGTACTTCTAATTCGCCACCTTCGGCAATCTGCAATCCGTTATCGGAAATCCTACGACCAAACGCAGTCTTTCCAAAAAATCATTTTACCGACAAACATTTTATTTTCATTATCAAACCAAAGTTTCATTTGTCCCCAATTCTGAAAACCATCATTAACAGCTAAAGCGTTTAATTCATCATAAGTTTTCAAAATAATGTCATTACCTATTTTAACTTCATCTGTTTGTCCATCTTCGGGAATAGCAAAATCCATTCTTATAGTTTCCAATCTTGAACAAATACCTGTTCCAAATTGATGTGGTTTATTTTTACCTCGTGTATTTCGTGGATTACCTAACCAAAAATGAATTTTAGTGCCGACTTTCCAGCGGTTATTTTTGTCTTCTCGGATTGTGTGTTGCTTAACGCCTTCCTTGATTAAGCATTTGAATTGTGGTTTTGTGAATGTTAATAACATAATTTTTTGATTTTAATAAGTGTGTAATTTTCCTTGAATATCTTGCGTGATATTATTTGTCGTTTTGCAGTTTCAACATTTGTACTTTATTCATCTTTTTGTTTTTCAAATGCCGTTACTTCGGCAATGCCCGACC
>JAGQYE010000014.1 GCA_020436225.1 Bacteroidota bacterium
GAGTGATGAAATCTGTTAGTAATGTAATTGTTCCTTCATCGTTGAGTTTTTCTGCTATAGGCAGAATTTTTCTTTCAAGCACAACAATAGTTTGAAGGCTGTCAACAATTAACCCAACAGCAACTTTAGCATCGCTGATGTTTTTACCTTCTTTAATACTACTGTTTTTTACATAATCTGAAAACGTGTGCAATGGTGTAAATCCTAAAGTTAGAATACGTTCTGCAATCAGGTCTATTTTTTCTTGCGCATCGGTATATATTTCTTCAAATTTTACATGCAATTCAAAAAAGTGTTTTCCTTTAATATTCCAATGTAATCCGCGTGTATTTTGATAATATGTTTGATAGTTTGAAAGCAATACATTTAATTGCTCTGCCAAATCCTTAGATAAAATACTGTCTAATCCAATTGCCGTTAATGTATTTACTTTACTCATGATATTTCTTTTTCTTTCCACAAAGTTATGTATATTTGTTTGATAATAAAAATCAATTAATTTTATAGTTCAATAAAAATAATTTATGAATATTTCTTTAACGCAATTAGAGTATGTTTTGGCAATAGATAATTACAGACATTTTGCTAAAGCAGCAGAAGCTTGTTTAGTAACACAACCTACGTTGAGTATGCAACTCAAAAAATTAGAAGAAGAATTGAAGGTAGATATTTTTGACAGAAGCAAGCAGCCAATTATTCCTACTGATGCCGGAAAAGAACTAATAGAGCAAGCTCGAATAATATTGCGCGAAGCAAAGAAATTAGAACATATTGCCAAGCATTTCGATAACACATCCGAAGGTAGTTTAACGATTGGTATTATTCCAACTATTGCACCTTATTTGATGCCCTATTTTTTAGGCGATTTCTTGAAAAAATACAAGAAAATCCAATTGATCATTTATGAAATGAAAACAGAAGAAATCATCTTAAAATTGAATAAAGATGAAATTGATGTCGGCATCTTGGCAACGCCGTTGCACGAAATGAATATTATTGAAGAGCCATTATTTTATGAAGAAATAAAAGTGTATGCGCATTTTAATCATCCGTTATTAAAGAAAACAGCATTAGAGCATAAAGACATTCAACGCGAAGATATTTGGATGTTATCTAAAGGAAATTGTTTTAGAAACCAAGTCATTAATATTTGTACAGAACCAAAACGTATAGATGAGCAATTGCGCTATGAAAGCGGCTCACTTGAAACACTAAAAAAAATGGTGGACACAGAAGGCGGCTTTACGTTGTTGCCGGAATTAGCTGTTTTAGAATTGCCAACTAAACGATTGAATTATGTGGTTGGTTTCAAGAAACCCAAACCATTGCGTGAAATAAGCATTGTATATGCTCGTAGTGTTTCTAAAAAGAAAATAATTGATATTGTGAAGAAACAAATTACGAGTAATGTGCCCGAATATTTATGCGATAAAAAACGAGGCACCATCGTAGAATGGAAATAAACTTTTACAATTATCTTTCTTCTTTTTTCTTTCAAGTTATTTATTTGAGTAAATAATTCACTCTATTCTCTACTCTCTACTCTCAATTCTCATTTCCAACAAGCTAAGGAAAACCCTGAATTTTTCGTTCGGCAGTTTCTGCTGAAAATAATGCTGTTGTTTTGATAGAATTTTACATCATCAAACTAAACAATTATCAACCATAAAAAATAACAGTATGAAAACACTTATCAAAACAGCAGCAGTTATCAGTTTCATTGCTTTCACGTCAACAAGCATATTCGGTAAAACAAGAACAATGACAATCAATCAATTTCAATTGTACATCAACAAGATTGATAGTAGTGTTGTTGGTACTTGGGAAAAAAACTGGAACATCAACCAACAATCAAAAATCGAGTTCTGTCAATTTAATCCAAACGGAACATATATCGCCTTTCAAAAAAGAAACAATAAATATGTGGTTACAGGTAGAGGCAATTGGAATACAGAAAAAGGCACACTCACAATTATGCAAGGAAATGAAATTTCAAGTGCTTCTAAATATACATCTGACGGAAATTACTTGATGTTTGAAAATAATATTTCGTATTCAAAACCGGCAGCAGCTATTGCAAATAAATAAACAAAGGAAAACCCTGAATTTTTAAATCAAAGGTTTAGCCTGAAGATAAGGAAACACAAAAGCAAGAATTTTACATCATCAAACAAATTAATAACAACAAAAAATTACAACAATGAAAAAATCAATATCTATCCTCGCAACGTTAATCGCAATGTCTTTTTCAACAGCATTTGCTCAAACTAAAAACATCGACAACAATTTAGTAGGCACTTGGATGCAACAAGATATGTTGGCAAGCAGTGGTTACGGCGATTATGCATCCTACGTTTCCGTAACGTATTACCAATTTAACCAAAATGGCACAGTTTGCGTAACAGAAGGCGGTTCAGTTAGTAGTGGCAACGATTGGAGCTATAATAACAGCGGAAGCGGAAATGCTCAATGTGGAAATTGGTATGTACAAGATGGCTACATCTATTTTGAACAAAACGGTCAATTTTATGGCTACGTCAAATACACTTTTCACAACGGACAATTAGTATTAGGCACCAGCGGAAATTATGTATTTCTTACCAGAGAATAAAATATTCATCACTAAATAAAAATAAGATTATGAAAACAGTAACAAAAATTAGAAGTATAGTAGCTATTATAGTTATCTTCTTCGCAGCATTTAGCACTTCTTGCAACAAAGCGGAAAACATTACACCAACGCCACCTACACCGCAAGGTCCACAAATTCCGGAAACACCGGCAGTGTCATTGAAACCAAGCACAATAATTACAACTGAAAATGGAGTTGCTACAAGAAAACAATTTTATCAATACGACAATCAAGGAAATTTATTAAAATATTTATCCGTTGATGTAAATAATGGATTTGATTCTGTTTTATTAAGAAGTAACAATGTATCATTTAAAACAAGCGAAACTAACGAAATCGCTCAGTCTCTGACTTTAAACAACAGCAGAACATTTAAGTCTTTATTTTCCGGAACAACTCAAATAGATTTTATAAACAACGGTAATAATTTATCTTCAATGCAAAGAATTAGACAAGGCAATACTCCTTTAAATGTTGGTGCTTTCACTTATTCTGGTAACAACTTGAGTGTTATCGGTGCTGAAATAAGAATTGATATTAATTACCACCAAAACCTACCTTACCAAAAAGGAATCAATGAAATACCTGTTGCATTAAAACCAATAAAATTCTATAAAATAATGGAAATGGAAAATGCAACGTCAACGTTCTTATACAATAAATTTATTCGACAAGTAATAATAGATTTCGGTAATAGAAAAGAATTACATAGTTATTCTTACACTTTTGACGAAAACAACAGAGTAACCGAGATTAGAGATGTACAAACTATTACTACTTCGACTTCTTCTTCACAAAAAACAGTTATTAGCAATATTTCATACAATTAAAATTCATTCTTAACTATTAAACATCAAGATTATGAAAACAATTATCATTAAATCGCTCGCAACAATTTTCTCTTTTTTGTTGCTAATAGGAGCTACAAGTTGTAAAAAAGAAAACACATTTACAGATTTAACCGGACAATGGAGCAACGTAAGAAGTGTGGGAACTTTTTTAAATGTACTAACACAATTAAAAATGGAAACCGACGGCAGTGCAACAGAAACCGTTATGAACATCACCACCAGCACCACAACTACAGTTTCTGAAAGAGACTTAACCTGGAAAGTGGAAAATGAAAACGAATTGGTTTTGCAAGAAAGTGGTCAGTCGGAAGAACGATTCACCTTTTCGCTCGAAGAAGAAAACAAGAAATTGGTATTGACTGCAATACCAAATGGAAGTCCTTCTGAGTATTTTAAAGACGAATAACAACAAACCACAAAAACCATAATTTTAGTTGTTTGGAGTGTACAAGAATTCTTGTGCACTCTTTTTATTTAATTGGTAAGTCAATATTTATTGATGTTCCTTTGCCAACGTTAGAGTTGATATCCATAGTACCGCCAAGCAATTGAATTCGATGTTGCATGCTGTTTAATCCGATGCCGGTTTTATTTTTTAAAATGGAAACATCAAAACCAATTCCATCATCTTCAACAGTAATCGAAATAGATTTTTCATTTTTGATGAGTTGTACTAACACTTCTTTGGCATTTGCATATTTGACTATGTTGTTCAATAATTCTTGAATAATTCTGTAGATTAATAATTCTTGTCGATGAGCTAAACGTGTTTCAAAATGGTAATGTTGAAAATCGATATCAAGATGAGCATTGTGTTGCATTTGCGTACAAAATTGCGTCAAAGCATCAATTAAACCTAAGCGTTCCAGCGCAGATGGCATCAATGCATGCGATATTTTTCGGATATCTTGAGCAGTTGTATTCAATAAATCTAAAGCCTTATTATATTCTGCATTGTGCGAAATGCTTTCATTATTTTTCTTGACGTTGGCAAATTGCAATTTCAACATACTCATCAAACCGCCGATGCCGTCGTGCAACTCGTTGGCTAAGCGCACGCGTTCTTGCTCTTCGCCATCCATAATGGCTTGCGTCAATTCCAATTGTTTTTGTTGTTCAATATTCAAAATTCGTTCTTGCAATAATTTTTGTCTTTGTTTAAAAAATAGATATAAAAATAAAGAACCGACAAGTGCAAGTAAACATAAAATGCCGACAACCAACAAGCGAGTTGTTGCCTGTTTGGTCTTTAATTGTTGTTGTTGGATTTCAATTTTTTGCTGTGCAATTTTTGTTTCTTTCTGCGCCGTTTGATATTTCGTTTCCAATTCATTTAACGTATTATTTCTTTTTTCAAAAAAAACACTGTCGCTGTTTTGCTGATATAACTCTACGTAATGCAAAGCACTTTTGTAATTACCCAAAGCCGACTCAATGGCATAATATAATGCATAAATACGCTTGTTTAATTGAAAAGAAAGCAGCGTTTTGGCTTGGATTTCTGCTTTCTGAATGGCAATTTTTGCTTGTTCTTTCTTGTTTGTATGAAGATACGATTCCGCTAAATTGCAATAAGCAAAAGCAGCATCATACTTGGATGTTGTTTTTGAAATATATTGGAGCGAGGCTTGCGCATTTTGTTGAGCTGCTTGCCAATTTTGTTTGCTTTTATAATATTCATAAAAGGCTTCATAAGCATAAGCGATAACAAAATTATTCTGAATGGCTTTGCCATCTTGCAACGCTAATTGGGCATAATGTTGCGCACTGTCTTCTTTATTCGTTTTCGTGAAAGCAATAGAAACATCATGGGCAATCGTAGCAATACTAAATGTGTCGTTTTTTAATTTTGCAGTTTGATAAGCCAACAAATTATAGCGCAAAGCATTGTTATATTGCTCTGTATAATTGTAAATAGAAGCAATGTTGCTATAGCAAACGGTCAATCCTTTCAAAAACTGAATGCTATCAAAAAGAACGGCTGCTTTTTGATAATGCGCAATTGCTAAATCGTAATAACCTTGTACTTGATAAATGTTGGCGATGGAATTATAAGTAATGCCAATTTCTTTTGCATTTTTTATTTTTTGAAAGACTTGTATCGCTTGTTGGCATAAAGAAATGGATAGTTGATTTTCATTTTTATTGACAAGCAACAAAGCCTTTTCTCGCAACGATTTTGCATAAATTTCAGGATTTGTAGTAGCCAATTTTTTATTGTCTAAAATCTGATTATAATAAAATAAGGCACTATCTGATCGAATCTTTTTTAAGAATTGTGCTTGCTTATAGATGCTATCCGGATGAAGTGCAGATGTTGGTAAACTAGTCCAACAAACCAACATCAAACAGAAATATTTTAACCCGTTTTTCAATTTAAAATTATTTTTTTAGCATACAGACCAACATAAAAATATTATTTTTATTCAACATAAATCAAAAACATGACAACAATTGGCATTATTGACGACCACGGAATTGTGTTACAAGGTGTTTCTAATATTTTCTCAAGTAAAAAAGAATATAAAATTCAATTTGCAATTAATAATATAACTGAAGCAAAAACATCCTTAGAAAATACTCAACCACAAGTTCTGTTTCTCGACATCAATATAAAAGGAGATGATGGTTTGGAAGCACTGAAAGTTTTCAAGAAACAATTCCCGGAAATGAAAATTATTATGTTGACTTCTTTCGAAGAAACGGCTTTAGTGAAAACTGCATTGCGCAATGGAGCCAATGGTTATTTATTGAAAGATGCAACAGAACAAGAATTTTTAGCTGCTGTTGAAGTTGTTTTAAATGGCGAACAATACATTCAAAAAAGCGTACAAGAGTTGATGTTGAAAGAAGCAATGGGACAGAAAAAGGACACAACGTATATTCCAAAACTAACGCGCCGTGAGAAAGAAATTCTTCAGTTAATTGTTGACGAAAAAACAACACAAGAGATTGCCGATACCTTATTTTTAAGTGTATCGACAATCGAAACGCATCGTATGAATTTAATTAGCAAATTGGGCGTAAAAAATGTAGCCGGTTTGGTAAAACTTACGTTAGAAAGAGGTTTGCTTAAAGAATAAGCTAAATTTTACTAAACGTAACTCTAAATTTTACAGTTTTATTACTTGCATTTTTTGCAAAATAACTCACTCGAAATGAAGACGCACTGCGCGATTCAATTTCCCAAATTTCATTGGTGCCATTGCCATCAACTCGAAGTGAATTGCCATTGTTTAATTCTTCAAGAATACCTTCATCTTTAATTTGTGGATCACCGGAATTACATTTTGTTGCACCTTCATCTAACTTAAATGTATTGTTCGATGCAATAAAAATCCATTCGTTGTCTTTGGCACAATCGCTTGGTGTAACCAATATATTCGGAATCGTATCGCTTGGATTTGCAGTTGTAGAATCAACAGAAATTAAGATGCTTGTTTTCTTCCAATTGTTTTTTGATAAGTCTTCAATTAATGACGATTCATCTTCTTTAGTACAAGCAAAAAATGTTGCAATGCATAACATCAGCATTAAATAATTCTTCATAATCTTTAAATTTTATAAATTAAAATTCTTGTTTTTTGTGAATTTAAAAATAAAGGAAAACCACCAATTTTAAAACTCAAGGTTTTCCTGTCTGCGAAAGGTGTTGTCACCTTTCGACTGTTGTCTGTTCATCACTTCTTCAAAAATAGTGTTTTATTTCTATTGCATTCTTATTCATGTAGTAGGTAGTTGACAGGTTACAAAACCTGTTACAGGCAAAGGGTTTTCTGTATTTATACCATTCAAGTTGTTTATTTTTTATTAGCTAATTGACCACAAGCGGCATCTATATCTTTGCCTCTGCTTTTGCGCACGTTTGCAATTACTTTATGCTTGGATAAATAGTCGATAAATTTATCGCGCGTTTCTATAGTTGATTTATGAAAATCAGCTTGCTCAATTTTGTTGTATTCAATAACATTTACTTTTACATTGTCTAATTGTCTGCAAATGGCAATCAATTTCTTGGCATCGTCAATCGTATCGTTTACGCCATCTAACAAAATATATTCAAACGTCAATTCGCCTTTACATTTCGATTGAAAATATTTCAGCGCATCAATCAATACTTCAATATTATTATGCTCATTAATCGGCATAATGGTATTGCGTTTTTCATCATCGGCAGCATGCAACGAAACAGCCAAATTAAATTTCACTTCATCATCGCCTAATTTTTTTATCATTTTAGCAATGCCAGCAGTTGAAACCGTAATGCGTTTTGCCGACATATTCAAACCTTCTTCCGAAGTAATTTTTTCAATAGCATCCAAAACATTACTATAATTCAACATCGGTTCGCCCATGCCCATAAATACAATGTTCGATAAATTTCTGCCTATACTTTCTTGTGCTTGTTGGTTAATTAAAACCACTTGGTCATAAATTTCTGCCGCCGTTAAATTGCGTTCGCGTTTCAAGAAACCGGTAGCACAAAACGAACACGATAAACTGCAACCTACTTGAGAGGAAACACAAGCCGTTGCTCTGTCTTCCGTTGGAATTAAAACGCCTTCAATTAAATGTTTGTCGTGCAACTGAAAAGCCGACTTTATTGTGCCGTCGTTAGATTTTTGTTTTTTATAAGTTGAAATAGGAAGAATAGAAAAATGTGCATTTAATTTCTCGCGCAAATCTTTAGATAGGTTGGTCATTTCCTCAAAACTAACTGCCGATTTTTTCCAAAGCCATTCATAAATTTGTTTAGCACGAAATGGTTTCTCGCCCAACTTTTCTAATTGAGTAATGAGTTGTTCTTTAGAGAGTGTTCGTATGTCTGTTTTGGGTTGCAAAGCACTGCAAAGATAGGTCTTCTTTTTCATTGTCTAAAGACAAAACACTTTTATATCTTTGACTAATGACTCGTAAAATATCGGCACATAAAATTTATCCAGTAACTTCTGCTCCATTAGAAAACGCTGTTATTGTGTTGGATGATGAAGGGAAAATTCTTGCCATAGATGATATTCAACACCACGATAAAACAGAAATTGAATTTTTTAATGGCATTATTGTGCCGGGATTTATCAATGCACACTGCCATTTAGAATTATCGCATTTAAAAGGCATTGCACAAACCGGAACCGGCTTAATTGATTTCATTTCGCAAGTCATAAAAAATAGAAATCACGCACAAGAAATTATACAAAACGCCATAGTACAAGAAGAAGTGAATATGCAGACTTCAGGCATTGTTGCCGTTGGCGATATCTCTAATACTACGGATACATTTCTTCAAAAACAAAAACAGCATTTACACTATTATTCGTTCGTTGAATATTTCGATTTGTTTCAAGAAAATAATACAGAAAATATCATCAAGCAATACAATGCCGTTTTTGATGCATTAACAGAAACTAAAAAATTAAAAAAATCTAAAGTGCCACATGCACCATATTCGGTTTCTAAGAAATTGTTTGAATATCTTTCTACTAATCAGCAAACACCAATAACTATTTCCATTCACAACCAAGAAACACCACCGGAAAACGAACTTTTTTTATCTAAAACCGGTGATTTTATTTCTTTTTACGATAGAATAAATTGTACAACAAATGCAATTCCAAAACTTGGAAAACCTTCTATTTATTATGCATTAGAATTTTTAAAGAAAGAAAATCGAAATTTGTTTGTGCACAATACTTTAACTACAAAAGAAGATATTTTGGCAACACATCAAACATTAGGAAATGAAAATACTTTTTGGTGTACTTGCCCGAATGCCAATCTTTATATAGAAAATCAAATGCCGAATTATAGAAATTTCTTGGATACAAATGCGCAAGTTTGTATTGGTACAGATAGTTTAACTTCGAATTGGCAATTAAATATCTTAGAAGAAATGAAAACGATTTTGAAATATCAATCGTATTTAGATCTTGAAACTATTTTAAAATGGGCAACCATCAACGGCGCCAAAGCATTAGGATTTGATACTGATTTAGGCTCCATAGAAATTGGTAAAAAACCGGGTTTAGTGTTGATAGAAAATGTAGAAAACGGAAAATTGCAAGCAACATCAACATCAAAAAAAATAGCATAAAAAATCGAGAATTGATAAAGATGAATTTAGCAATAGACATTGGCAATACACGAACAAAAATGGGCATTTTTGAGCAACACGAACTTAAACATGTTTTCACATTTGACAATGATACTACATTTGATTTGCCAAATATTATCCAAGAAAATGCTGTTCAGAAAATTATCATCTCTTCTACTATAACAATTCCAGATTTTATTTTGCAAACAATAAAACTTGTTTCAAAAAATCTAATTTTAGATGAACATACTCAATTGCCATTTTCTAATAAATATTCTACTCAAGATACTTTGGGAAAAGATAGATTAGCTTTAGTTGCAGCGGCACAAGCAACGTATCCAAATCAACATAATTTGGTGATAGGTTGTGGCACGTGTATCACGTTTAATTTCATCAATAATAAAAATGAATTTTTGGGCGGAAGTATCCATCCTGGATTAAGAATGCGCATAAAAGCGATGCATCATTTTACTGGAAAATTGCCATTGGTGGAACTTCAACAAGAAGCAACTTTAATTGGCAATAGCACTCAAACCAATATCATAAACGGCGTTTTGTATGGCACAAGCAAAGAAATAGATGGAATGATAGATGATTATTTAGTTAAATTTCCTGAAATGAATATAATTCTTACAGGTGGAGATGCTAATTTGTTGGTTTATCAGCTTAAAAATCAGATATTTGCCATTCCTAATTTTACTTTAATAGGACTCAATCATATTTTGGAATATAATGCGTAATATTTTTTTACTAATCCTTCTTTTCGTTGCGTTTGTAAGTGTGAACGCTCAAGAAAACACTCCTTATTCTCGCTATGGATTAGGAACCATTTTTGATAATAACAACGCACAATCAGCACAAATGGGTGGATTGGGTGCTGCCTTTCAATCAGGCGAAACCGTGAATTTTCTAAATCCTGCTTCGTATGCTTCTTTACAATACACCACATTAGATGCAGGATTTTCCGGAAATTTTAGTACACGCAAAACGCAAAGTTTAAAAGCCAAGCAAAATAATTTCAGCTTAAATTATTTATCAATTTTTTTTCCTGCAAATAAATATTGGACAACAGGCGCTGCTTTGATGCCTTTTTCTACCAAGAGTTATTCTGTAGCGCAATCCACTACTTTTGATACATCAAATATTGTTAAGTTTGAATATGAAGGTTCTGGAACATTGTATAATTTATCTTGGGGAAATGGCTTTAAGTACAAAGGTTTTTCTGTAGGATTTAATCTTGGTTATTTATTCGGCAAACTCAATAACAATACACTCGCTTACAATATCGACCAAACCGGTAGCATTGATAAAACAGCTTATACAACATGGACATTTACCAATACAAAAGTCAGCAGTTTTATTTGGAATGCAGGTGCGCAATATAACTTAGCCATCAAAAGTAAAAAAGACAGTAATAAATTTTACAATGTTGTCTTTGGTTTAGCCGGTTCTTCTCCAATAAAATTCAGTAAAGGAACATATTTAGATAAAGCTTTATATACTTTCTCTTCCTCATTGCTTGCTTTGAGAAATACAGATGCCGGCATAAATGACTTTATTACAGAAAGTATAGAACCAAGATCATTAACCAGCAATATCTTAGATACCTTATCTGAAAAATTTAAAGAAGCAACATCTATTCGTGTGCCGGCAACATTAAATGTTGGGATTATGGCATACAGAGGCATAAAATGGAAAGCAGGAGTTGATTTTAAATTCCAGCCTTGGAGTAAGTATAAAGGTTATGAAAGCAACGCAGCCTCTAAACTTAGTAACAGCTGGAGAATTGCTGCCGGTGGCGAGTTTTTGCCAAATGATAAAAACTTTAATAAATTCTTTTCAAGGTTAAAATATCGAGCAGGATTTAATTACACGCGCTCTAATATCACCATTAATGATATAGCTATTAAAGAGTTTGGCATAAACTTTGGAATAGGTATTCCATTAATAATTACCACATCTAGTGATGACGGTTTATTACAGAAGGTACTCATCTACGCATTCAACATTGGGTTGGAAGCCGGAAGCCGAGGAACAACACAACATAACCTCGTTCGAGAAAACTTCTTCCGTCTTAAATTCGGCATCACGATGAATGATAAATGGTTTGTAAAACGAAGATATTATTAAGATGAAAATGAAAAAATTTGTATTGATTATTGGGTTTATTGCAAGTACATCATTTCCAATGCTTGCACAAAATTGTGCTAAATTGATAGATGGAGAGATGAGCAAAACAACCGCACCGTACTCAATCTATCGTGAGTATTTCAAAAAAGGATTATATTCAGATGCGTTCCCATTCTGGAAAAAAATGTATGACCAAGCGCCTGGATTTCGTCAACAAACATTTTATGATGGCTTGACGCTTTATACCGATTATATCCAAAAAACAGAAGATAAAGACTTACGCCAAAAATATGTGGATACGCTTTTTATGATTTATAATAAAGACATTGAATGTTTTGGCGAAAGTGAATATATTTTAGGTAAGAAAGGAATCGACTTGTTGAAATACGGCAAAAATGCTGATATTCCTGAAGCTCGCGATGCCTTAGAAAAAACGATAGCACTTTCTAAAGGACATCCTTTTCCGTATTATGTTCAAACCTATTTTAAATTATTAGTGAATCAAGTAGGAAAAGATAGCATCACACCTCTATTAGTGAAATTGAAATACGACGAATTGAGTGCAATAGTAGATAAAAACATTGCTGATCCAAACAATAAATATTTACAAGCATACAAAGATGTAAAAGCATTGATGGATGATTTGTTTATGGAAAATTTTGCCAACAAAAACAATCCGGAAGATTGTGCAAAATTGTTAGAAATCTATTTGAAAAAATATCAAGCTAATCCGGACGATTTAGCCACAATAGAAAATGTGTACAACAGAACTCGTGGTTGTGTAGATAGTGCCTTAAATGTAGAATTATTGAAAAAGTTAAACAAATTAGCACCTAACTATACATACGCAACGCGCTTAGCTAATATCTATGTTCAAAATAAACAATATGATAGTGCTATCGTATTATATCAAAATGCCATAGCAGTAGAAAAAGATAGCGTTAAGAAATCTGACTTGAATTTTTATATCGCATTCATGAATTATGCGAAAGAAAATTTCCCGGCATCAAGAGATTATGCTAAAACAGCTATCAGTTTTGATTCTACAAATATCAGAGCGTATAATCTAATCGGCATTTTGTATTTGTCCAGCGGTCCCTTGTGTGGTCCTGGAACCGGTTTCCAATCACAAATTGTACTTTGGCCAGCATTCGATTATTTCAAAAAAGTTATTCAAGTTAACAATGATGCCGATGTTGTTGCAGAAGCTAAAAAATACATAAACGATTATACTCAATATTTACCAACACGCGCCGATGTTGCTGCAAAAGGCTTAAAAGTGGGTGGCACTTATACTGTTAAATGCTGGATTAACGAAGAAACCACAGTTCAAGTAAAATAAATAAGAATTTAAAAGGATATAATATTGCCGGCTCGCTTTAGCGAGCCGGCTTCTTTTTTGTTTGTCTCAAATTTCTGATTCTAAATCCATAAATTTACGGCGTGTTTGAATACAATTATATCAAAGCCTTGCATATCATCTTTGTGGTAAATTGGTTTGCCGGTTTATTTTATATGCCACGTTTGTTTATTTATACAACAGAAGCCAACGAAAAGCCTGAACCCGAAAGATCAATTTTAATTCGTCAATTCCAAATAATGCAGCGCAAACTCTGGCATATTATCACTTGGCCATCTTGTATTATTACCTTGATTTTGGGAACGATATTATTGCTTCAATCGGGATTTATTACCCAACCTTGGATGCATATAAAACTTACTTTTGTTTTGTTATTACTATTGTATCACTATTCCTTACATCGCATTTTCAAGCAACAACAACAAATCATTTTTCGATATACATCAACGCAACTTCGAATATGGAATGAAGTAGCAACCATTTTTTTATTTGCTATAGTTTTTGTCGTGGTTATCAAAAAGAAATTAAGTTTATTTTACGGCATAATTAGTTTGATTATTTTGGTTATACTATTGATGCTTGGAATAAAATTGTATAAATTGCTAAGAAAAGATGAATAACTCAACATTAAAATATATACCTATAGGCATACTTATCGGCTTGATTATTGTTTATGTTTCTCGAAGTATGAGTAATTCGATTATATTTTTCCCTTTTTGGTTGAATTTACTTTTATATTTAATTGGCTTGCCTATTGCTTGGTATTATGTAAATAAATGGAAAATTTTTTCATCTGATAAAGAAGAAAATAAGAAAATGATATTTGGTATAAATATTGTAATGACATTAATAATAACATTTGTAATCTTATCGTTTTTGCGTTTGCCAATAAATTTTATTATAAAGCAACAATCAAAAAATAATCCGATAATTACACAAACTTGTCCAATTACATATTACTCTTTTAAACTTAATAATAACGACAAAAGAAATATTACATATACTTTTGAAGGTAAAAATGTTAGAATGAAAGTTCGACCAACAATAATGGCGAAAATAAAAACCTTACCTGAATCTCAAAGAAATATTACTCTAAACGTGAGAAAAAGTATTTTAGGTACATATATAATCGAAGATTATACTGTAAAATCAGAGTAATTATCTACTTATTTAAAAAATAGTATCATACAACATCACTCCATTTAGAATAATAATAATTGATGCTATAATCCAAGCACAAATATTAAGTATTTTGCTGTTTACAAAAGCACCCATTTTTGTTTTGTTGCTCGTGAATTGCAACAGCGGAACAACGGCAAAACTTAATTGTACAGATAAAATTACCTGACTTAAAACCAGCAATTCACCTGCGCCGTTTTCGCCATATAAAATAGAAACTATTAATGCCGGCACCACTGCAATTAATCGAGTAATTAATCGACGAAGCCAAGGTTTTAATCGGATATTTAAAAATCCTTCCATTACAATTTGTCCGGCTAAAGTACCTGTTAATGTAGAGTTTTGACCACTTGCCAATAAGGCAACTGCAAAAAATATAGATGCAAATTTTACACCTAATAATGGTTCTAATAAATAAAATGCGTCGTTGATATCTGCTACTTCTTTGTGTCCATTGTGATGAAAAACAGAAGCCGCTAAAATTAAAATGGAAGCATTAATAAAAAATGCCAACATCAAAGATAATGTTGAGTCTAAAGTGGCAAATTTAATTGCTTCTTTTTTTCCGGCATCTGTACGTTCAAAATTTCGTGTTTGTACAATGCTGGAATGTAAATACAAATTATGTGGCATCACGGTAGCACCTAAAATGCCGATAGCAATGTACAACATATCGCCATTGGTTATAATTTCTGTTTTAGGAATCAAGCCATTAATAATGGCGGCCATTTCCGGTTGGGCGATTATCAACTCATAAGCAAAACAACAAAATATAATAAAAATTAAACCGCCAACAAAAGCTTCTAAATATCGGAAGCCTTTGTTTTGCAATAGCAACAATACTAATACATCTAAAATAGTAATAACAATGCCGATGGTTAATGGAATTCCGAATAGTAAATTAATAGCAATTGCCGAGCCGATGACTTCTGCTAAATCGCAAGCGGCAATAGCAATTTCGCAGAGAATCCACAAAACAATACTGACAGGTTTTGAATAGGCATCTTTACAAGCTTGTGCTAAATCTCTTCCGGTAGCAACGCCTAATTTTACACATAGATGTTGAAGCAAGATGGCAAATAAATTAGAAATTAAAATAACAGACAAAAGTGTGTAGCCAAAACTGGAACCGCCGGCAATATCCGTTGCCCAATTGCCCGGATCCATATAGCCAACTGCTACCATTAATCCCGGTCCGGCAAAGGCAACAAATTTTCGCCAATTAGATGCATTTTTTGGGATGGAAACGGAAGAAAACACTTCCGGCATGGTGTCGGATTTTCGTGTAAATCTCCAGTTTTTATTATTATCCCACATTATTTCACAATGTTAAAAATATTTTTTATTTATTTTGAATAATTTTTTTAGCTTAGCTTAAATATTTTATTATGATTACTTTAACTGCAACAGAAGAAAATTACCTGAAATACATTTATCAATTAGGAGAAGCTCAATCCGGTTTGGTAAAAACGAATGATTTAGCTTACAAATTAGAACATTCGGCAGCTTCTGTAACGGATATGCTTAAAAAGTTAGCCGATAAAAAACTGTTGACTTATACTAAATATTATGGCGTTTCACTAACCAAAACCGGCTTACATATTGCCAAAAAAGTGTTACGCAAACACCGACTTTGGGAAACATTTTTAGCCAAGAATTTAAAATTTACTTGGGATAAAATTCACGACATTGCCGAGCAATTAGAGCATATTCAATCAGATGAATTGACAGATAAAATGGATGAATATCTCGGCTTTCCAAAGTTTGACCCACATGGCGACCCAATTCCGGATAAACAAGGAAATATTTCTATTCCTAATGTGATTTGCTTGGCAGATGCTAAACTGAAGAAGCAATATATTTTACAAAATGTGAATGATGATTCTGCCATCTTTTTAAAGTATCTAAATAAAATCAAACTACAACTCAACGATAAAATAAAAATTATAGACAAAGAAGAATTTGATGAAACGATGGAAATGTTGATTAATGATAAGATGCGCATAACCATCAGCAATGACGCTGCAAAAAACATGTATGTCAAAAGCATCTGATTCATTATTTATTGCATATTTTTATGAATATAGTTTATTTGTACGCCTAATGTCGGTCAATATTTATCATACAGAAAATTTACCTGTTCCGGTTAAAATTATTGTAGAACGCAGAAGTTCTGCGCGCGTATCATTGGGGAAAAATGCCGTGATAGTTCGTTTACCAAAGCACATTTCTATGCGCGAAAAAGAAATAACGGTGCAGAAATTTCTCGTTTGGGCGAAACAACAAATCCGCGAAAAAAATTACTATGCATTTGAACAAAATCCGATTGAATTTTATCACGAAAAAGAAATAAAAATCTGGGATACTACTTTTAAAATCGACATTGAATATTTCACGACAGGTAGAAATAAACTTAGCTTTAGAGGCTCTGAAATATTGAAGATTTATTTATTAGCATCATTATCTGAATCAGAAAAGAAAATGGAAATCCAACGATTGCTTTTGCGTTTTACAGAACGCTATTTTTTAAAAGCAATTCAACAACGAACTTTGTTTTGGAACGATCAATATTTTAAAGAACAAATCGAGAAAATTGATTTAAAACATACGATTTCACGTTGGGGAAGTTGTTCGTCTAATCGCAAGATTTCTTTTTCTACAAAACTTTTATTGTTGCCCGAAAGTGTAATAGATTATGTGATTGTACACGAATTGGCACACTTGAAAGAGATGAATCATTCAGCAAGATTTTGGAAACATGTAGAACGCGCCATGCCGGATTATAAAAGCCATCAAAAATGGTTGCAACAGCACGGAAATTCCGTTGATTTTTAATTTGTCTTATGATAAATTAAAATGCATTTCTACACATCTTCCTCCTTCGCTAAACAAAACTTCGTCGGCTAATTTCCGCATCAAGAAAACGCCTCTTCCGTCCGGATCTTCGATATATTTTGGGCTGGTTGGGTCGGGTAAAATATCTGGATTAAATCCTTTGCCTTCATCTTTCACTGATAAACAAAAGATAGAAGACTTTCGTTGAGCATGGATAAACACTTGCTTGCTTTCGTCTAAATTATTTCCGTGTTCAATGGCATTGGTTACGGCTTCTACGGAAGCTAACAACATATTTCCATATTGTTTTTCGTCAATTTTGAGTTGCATTCGTAAATCTTCAATTAATGATTCTACTTTGGAAATGTTTTCCAATTTTGAGGCAATAATTAAACTTGCTATTTCTTCCGTCATGGAATTTTCTTTTTATGAAAAAATTAATAAAGTGTACTTTTTGAAACCATCAAGGACGTGCTGGTTTTTTAACAGACAAATATATATACGTAAGTTTAATCAATTAGTTAACAAGTCGCAAGTATTTTTCGACTAAATTTTTGTAAAAAGGGTTTAAACTTGGCGGAACAGCCTTATATTGTTCTAAAGTTGCCTTTCTATTTTGCATATATTGCTCTAATGCCGGCGGTAATTTTTTAGGAATATCAATTGCCGATTTCGATTGCCGTTGATTGTCTTCTTGCTGTTCACGTTGTGCTTTTTCAAATTCTAACAATCGCGTTTGTATTTCTTGTTGTCGTTTTATGGCATTGTTAGAAAGTTTTTTCATGGCTAATTCTTTTTCCAAATCATCCATCTTCTTTATCATGTCATCTACATTGCCGTTGTTGCCATCACCTTGCTTTTGTTTTTGGTTCATTTGCTCTTTCATTTGCTGAAGCGCTTCGCGAATGGCGGCTTGTTGCTGTACAGCGTTGGCAAAATCTTTGCCCATTTGTTGCGGATTTTTTCCTTCTTTAATGCCTTGTTGCATTTTTCCTAATTGCTCGCCCAATTTCTTTTGCATTTCACTTAATGATGGTCTTTCGCCTTCGCCGCCCGGATTCTTGCAAGAGCCATTGCCGGGTTTTCCTTGTTTTTTGCGTTGCATTTGTTGAATATTATCCAAGGATTCACTAAGCATTAAAGCTAAATTATTGGTGGAAGTCATGACCATTTGTTGAGCAACAGTTGCTACGTATTTTTGTCTCTCTTCTAAATTATCCAAGGATTTTTTCATTTCTCGTTGGAGCTTATACATTTCATCAGAGATAAAAGTTTGCAACTGAAATTGACGTTTACCCAAAGCCTGTAGCGAATCGCCAATCAATTGTGCATCTTCGCTTAAGTCGTGTTGTCGTTGCATGATTTGGACATATTTCGAACTTTCCAGCTCAGTTTCTTTTAATTCTTTCATCAATTTTTCTTGGTCGAATGAAAGTTTTACCAAATTTTCCAACAACTGACGGATCATTTTTATGTCTTCCGCATTTTGATTCATTTGCATTTGATTCAAAGCATTTTGCATCTTGTTCGCCATGTTTTTCATTTTTTGTGAAGATGATTTTTGCGATTTTGATGCTTTGTCATTTTGTTGTTGTTGCAATTCGTTGCTACTTTTTTCCATTTCTTGTTTAATGTCTTCGCCTTGTTCCTTATTGTCTTTCGTGTTTAATTTTTCTTTGGCGTCTTCATTTATTTTTTCAAGTTGTTGAAGTTGTTCTTGGATGTCGCCCATCTTTTTATTGAGTGCATCTTGTTGTTGTTGCAACTCCTTATTTGGAGCCGTTTTTTGTTGAGTTTGGTCAGCTAATTTTTCTTGTTCATCAGCAAGTTTATTGAGCTTGTCGATGATTTCTTGTGCTTTTTGTTCAAGTTGAAGTTGCTTAAACAAGTCTTTCATTTTATCTAATTCCGATTTGAGATTTTTGTTGCTCATCTCCATTTTATCCAAATTCTCAAATGTGTTTTTTTGTTCCATTTTTTGCAAGATATCTTCAATCTGCTTCATCAAATCTTTCATTTCATCGCTCATCATATCCTTCAACATTTCTTGCAGTTTCTCTTGCTTCTCTTTTATTTCTTCATTTTCTTCTTTAAAAGCATCTTGATTTTTTAAATTCTCGTCGTACTTGTTTTTTATATTTTCTAATTGTTCTACTATTTTTTGATGCTCTTTTTGAATCTCTTGTAATTGCTTTTTATCTTCCCAGTTCAACGATTTTTTATTCAAGATTTTCTCTTTCATTTCTTTAATTTGTGCCGATAATTGCGTTACGCTTTTTGCAGCGTCACTCAATTCTTGTTTGATGTTTTCGTTGTTTTGAAATTCTTGTTTTTCCAATTCATTTACGCTGGGTTTATCAAATGTATATACTTGCGATTTTGTGGATTTGGCACCATTTACGCCGTCGTTGTCGAACACTTCAAAATAGTAATCCATTTTTTCTCCATTTTTTAGAGCATATTTGCTAAAGTCGATTTGAAAATTAAAATCGGCAAAAGCATTGCTATTATTGAAAGGAAGATTTTGTTTTTTTGCAGTAATCAAATTGCCGTTTTCATCTTTTATGGTATAATGAAATTCTAATCTCGACAAACCATAATCATCGCTGAGTGCACCTAAAAAGATAGCAAAATCTTTTTGTGTAGAATCTTGAATTTTCTCTACGTTGATGCCCGGATAATTATCCGGCGTTGCTGCAATGAGATAAGAAACAGAATCACCTTTGTTTACCAATTTGTTGCTTACCCAAACCGTATAACGTGTGTCGTTTAATATCTTTTTAGAGAAAGTAAACGAATTTTTTTCATTTTGTTTCGCTGTTGCAATAGTATTATCTGTTATAACTTTCAATACATCAGCAGCCGAGGTTTCAAAATTCCATTGAATGGTAGTGCCAGCAGGAACAACCATATCGCCGGTATTTTTTAAAGTTTCATTTTTCTTTTTGGTATAAGCCGGATAAATTAATTGAGCCGAAAAATTGGCTAACATCGGTTTTTGTAAAACGCTTACTTGGTATTCATTGCTATTAAATCCGGCAGCAGAAAAATAGAACGAAAATGTTTGTTGCACATTGGAAAAATGATAAGCAAATTCGTTAGCAGCAATTTTTTCCATTTTATATTGCTTTCCATTTTCATTTATGTTCACTTCATTCGGTAAAGTTTTGCCTTCTATCTTCAATTTTATGTCGAGGTCTTCGTATTGTAAAACTTTTAATTTCTTATTTTCTAACACAAATTCAAACGGAGCTTTTTTAGCATAAACAGTGTTTGGATTTAATAAGCGCGTTCCACTTTCTTTCAAGATATTAGGCGCAGCAATCAATAAAAATAATAAAATCAAAAATGGAGGCAACGCATATTTTAAATATTTTTTGTTTTCGCCAAGTTGAATAGCATTGGAAAATGGAACTAACTTAATGGCTTCTGTTTTTTGCTGAATGCTTGCTTCAATTAAGCTGTTGTTGCTTTGTTGAGCTTGTTGTTTAAGTTGAAGTATGTTGAGTAATTTATCTTTCACATCAGCAAAATGTTTACCAATGATGGTTGCTGCTTGCTCGTGTGTAATGCTCTTTCCTAAATTAAAATAATGAATTAACGGAAATGCGATAAGCTGAATAAATGCAAAACCAATAACGCCGACAAATGCCAGCAACAATACTTTTCGAACGAAAGAAGAAAAGTAGAGTTGATATTCAAAAACAGAAATAAATAAATAAAAACCCAATAATAATCCAACAAAAATTAATACACCACGCAAGAGTTTATTCAGATAGTATTTTCTGATAAAGGCATCCAATTTTTGTATGAGCAATTCGTAGGTGTTCATGCGTAAATAAATATATAGAATTGCAACATAGTTTGCACTAAAAAAATCGTTATTTTATTCTAAAAAGAATGCAATTATTTTTGTTGAAATGGCACAAAATACACTTCACTAAAATCGCGTTGTTCTGAAGCATTTTGCGGACAATTACGTACGTTAGGTTGCAATAATCTAAAATCGATATCATAATAAATCGGCAACACAACCGCATCGTCAATTACAATTTGATCGGCTTTTGCGTACCATTTATTGCGTTCTTTCTCATCAACGATAGAAAGTGCTTTGTCGAAAACTTCATCAAAATGTTTGTTTTTATAGCGGAAAGAATTGATGTATGTTTTGGTATTGATGTCGTCTGGCACATATTTACTATGAAATAAATTCAAGAAACTTTCCGGGTCAGGATAATCTCCAACCCAACCCAAGCGCCAAAAATCTACTTTTGCTTGTTCAATAGCTTCTGTATGTTGTGCCCAAGGTACAATGAGCAATTCGACATGAATATTCAGCGTTTCTTCCAACATTTTCTTTATAGCTTCGGCAACTTGAGCATTTCGAGAACCGCCGGAATTGAGCTGTAGCGTTATTTTCGGAAACCCTTGTCCTTTCGGATAACCGGCTTTTGACATATATTCTTTTGCCAATGCCGGATTATAAGTGTAGCCCTTTACTGCTGTATAATCATAAGTGCCGGTTCCGGGTGGAACAATGCCGTAAATTGCCGGATAGCCGGTACCTTTTAATGTGAAGTCGCAAAGTTTTTCTCTATCAATCGCATAGCAAAAAGCAATCCGCAAATCTTTGTTGTTAAAAATTTTTCCTTGATGCTGAAAACCATAATATTGAATGGCAATTTGCGGCTTATATTGCAACGTATATTTTTTATAAGCCGGTTTTAAATTCTTTTTGTAATCTACAATTTCATCAATCATTTCTAATGGAAGTCGATACACCAAATCGCTGTTACCTTTTGTAAATTCCAAGAGTTCATTTTTTTTTTCTTTGATATATGAAACACGAATGGCATTTAAGAATGGAAGCTGATTGCCGTATTCATCTTTCTTCCAATAATTTGGATTGCGCGCCAAGAAAGTAACTTGGTCAGCTCTGTTTATTTTTAAATAAAACGGACCGGAGCCAACAGGATGATTGCGAATTTCATCGCCATATTTTTCTACTGCTTCGTGTGGATATACCTTAGCAAAAATTAAAGCCAAACGAGCCAAGAAAACGGCATAAGGTCGCTCTAATTCTATTTGAATGGTGTAATCATCTAAAACTTTTATGCCACTAACGCCACTGTCCGGCACAATACCTTTTGCCGTTAATGAATCGTACTCGTTAGCACCTTTTACTACATCTTTAAAAATCCAAAAACCTTGATTGTTTGCCGGGTCGTGATAACAAACTCTATCCAAGCAATATTTTACATCGCGAGCAGTCAGCTCTCTGCCTTTTCCATTGGGAAAACATTTGTCATCTTGAAAATGCACACCTTTATGTAAGTAGAACGTGTATTTGGTAGCTGTTGGGTCGATATCCCAATGCGTAGCCAATTGTGGAACAACGGCAAGTGTACTGTCGTCGAAAGTAGTTAAGCCATCAAAAATTTGTTCGCAAATTCGGTGCGCTGTTACTTCCGTAATATTGAGTGGATATAATGTTTTAAAATATTCTTCTTCGTTGGTGCGAAATGTGCCTCCGTAATACCTGCCGCCTTTAGCCGGTTTTAAATCAAAATCTCGTTTTTGTTCGCCGTGGCAAGCCACTAATACAATAGATATAAATAGAATGAGATATTTTTGCATTGAATAAGAATGAAGTACGAAAATACGAATTATCGCCGAAATACTTTATTTTGCATAAAACAGAAGAAACGATGGATACTATATTTTGGATTTGTGTAAAAATTATGCAAGTCATGAGCGATATGCTTGGAATTACGTACCAGCAACTGAATGTCATTTTGTTTGTAATCCTTCATCCTTTAATTACACTGTTCCTGTTTTTAAAATATAGAAAGTATAAAAAACTATGGGAAGATGCACAGGTGAAATTAAATGAAAACAAATGAGCATTTTTAAGATTTCAAAATATTAATAAATACTGATGTTTTGTAAGATAAATTTTAAAATGAGAATAAATGAGCACAAATCGCAATTTTATTAGATTTTTATTTTTAGATAAATTGGGCAATGGTCAGAGTGTTTTACATCCATAAAAATGGCAGCATCTGCTAACTGATTTTCCATTTCTTTGGTGGCAGCTTGATAGTCAATACGCCAGCCTTTATTGTTGTTGCGCGCATTGGCACGAAAACTCCACCACGAATATTGATGTAAGGTTGTAGGATGAAATTGCCTAAACGTGTCAATAAAACCGCTATCAAAATATTTGCTCATCCAAGTTCTTTCTTCCGGTAAAAATCCCGAACTGTCTTTATTGCCTTTCGGGTCGTGGATATCAATTTCGGTATGACAAATATTATAATCGCCGGCAACAATAATTTTTGGTTGCTCGTTTTTCAGTTGATGTATATATTGATAAAACGCATCTAAAAATTCCATTTTTACATTTTGTCGTTCGCCGCCGCTGGAGCCCGATGGAAAATACGTACTGATAATACAAACATCTTTTATGTTGAGCCGAATTAATCGACCTTCAAAGTCGAATTGCGGCACTTGCATACCTTTAACTAAGTTGCTTGTTTCTATATTGTTTTTAACAATGATGCCAACGCCGCTGTAGCCTTTCTTCTGTGCAGAAAACCAATAGGTTTGGTATCCAATTTGATGAAATAACTCAGATGGAATATCCAACTCATTCGCTTTTATTTCTTGAAAAAGATAGACATCATAATTAGTGGATTGTATCCAATCGATTAATCCTTTGGAAATGGCAGAGCGAATACCATTCACATTATACGAAACAATTTCTAAGGTGTTCAATTTATGTTGGTTTTTTCTTTAAATAATTCTTTAACTTCACTTTTCTGAAAGCCGTGAGAACAAATATACTAATCCTTTTTCTTCTTTCTTTTTTTTCTGTGAAAGGTCAAACTTTTGTAGAAGGACAAGTATTTGATGCCGGCACTAAAAATCCGATAGCTTATGCTAATATCTATTTAAAAGGCACAACCTTAGGCACAACGACGGATGATATAGGTTATTTCAAAATAAAATTAAATACATTTCATGATTCTATTACAGCAGCATTTCTTGGTTATGACGAACAAACTAAAGCGATAATTAAGCAACCCAAACAAACAATTAATTTTTATTTGTCGGCGACACAAAGTATGTTGGCAGAAGCGGTTATAGTGGCGCGCAAAGGCACCTTGGAAAATTATTTAATCAAGCAAATTTTAGCACATAAGAAAGAAAATAATCGAACACATTTACAGAATTATAGCTACGAAACCTACAATAAAATAGAATTAGATGTAAAAAATATGTCGGATAAATTTATGGACAGAAAAATTCTGAAACCATTCAAATTTGTTTTTGATAATATTGATAGCACATCAGAAGAAGAACCGTTTTTGCCGTTGATGTTATCTGAAAGTATTTCTGATGTATATTATACCAACAAACTAAACAAAAAAAGAGAAGTCATCAAAGCCTCAAAAATGTCGGGTGTTAGTGATGCCAGCTTTAATGAATTTTTGAGCGAAACTTATCAAGACATCAACATTTACGATAATGCATATTCCATTCTCGAAAAAGATTTTATCAGTCCGATTGCCAATTCTTGCAAAACATTTTATAACTATAAAGTCATCGACACTTTGGTGTTAGATAATGTAGTGCATTATAAGATGATGTTTGAACCTAAGACGAAAGGCGACAATACATTTTTTGGTAGTTTTATTGTTTCAGAAAATAATTATGCTATCAAGAGTATTCAAATGCGCATGGCGCCTCATGTGAATATCAACTTTGTCAGGAAATTAGAAATCGACCAAAATTTTGAATTTGTAAATCAACAATTTTGGATGCTAAAAGATGATTTTATTAAAATTGAATTTGCTCCAATAAAAAATAAACCGGCAATTGTAACGAAGAAAAATGCCGTTTACAGCAATTATAAAATCAATTCCAATTACAATGATTCAGTTATTGCTACACTAAAAGAAACGACAACGTATGCTTCAGAAAATCTAACAAAAGATCAAGCATTTTGGGATACTTCACGACAAATTCAATTGAGTAAAAATGAAGCAGCAATTTATCATATTATTGACACGATAAAAACCATTAAAGCTTATAAAACGTATGTCGATATTCTCAATATGGTGTTGACCGGTTATTATCCTGTTGGTCCGGTTGAGTTGGGCCCAATTGTTAGCTTGATAAGCAATAATAAATTAGAAGGTTGGCGTTTTGGATTGGGCATTCGCACGAATGAAAAATTATGTAAATGGATGCAGGCAGAAGGTCATATTGCTTATGGTTTGCGCGATAAAAGAGTTAAAGGTGATGTTGGTATTCGATTTTTAGCAACTAAAACTCCAAGGCAAATTTTTGAAGCTTCTTATAAACATGATGTGAGTGAATTGAGTAGAACCAGTGATTTATTAGATGCAGATAATATTTTGAATTTAATTATAAATAGAAGAAAACCACTGCCACGATTGTTATATTTTGAATCTATAAATGTTGGTTATAATATAGAATATAAGCAAGGCTATAGTGTTGGCTTAGCTTTCCAAAATAGACGCATTGAACAAGGTTTAGTGCCGTTTAGATATATTTATCCGACTTCGGAATCCGGAATGGATACGTTTAAAACATTGAACCAAACAGAGTTTATTTTAAATGCGCGTTTTGCTATTGGAGAAAAATTCATCAACAAAAATTCGCTTTTCAGAAGCAGCATTAATACATCCACGATTCCGGTCATAAATTTGGAATACGTTGCCGGAATTAAAAAAATTCTTGGCAGTCAATTCAATTATCATAAACTTATAGTTTCCTATCAACAAATTATTCCGATACGAACAATCGGAAGATTGGAAATAAAATTACAAGCCGGAAAAGTTTTTGGCGAAGTGCCGTTTTTGTTGACAGAAGTACACGACGGCAACCAAACTTTTGCCTTTAGCAATACTGCATTTAATGTAATGAATGATTACGAATTTTATTCTGATCAATATTTGCAATGGAATATTGCACATCATTTTGATGGCTTTTTTCTCAACAGAATTCCCGGCATAAGAAAACTACAATGGCGTGAAGTCATCCATACACGTGGCGTTTGGGGAAGCGTTTCTTCAAGAAATAAAACGATGAACGAATTGAATAATTCGTTTATTCATCCATTGGGAAAAGTTCCTTATATCGAAGTGGGTTTTGGAATTGAAAATATTCTTAAATTTTTACGCTATGATGTGATGTGGCGCGTTACACATAGAAACGAACCTCGAACTTATAATTGGATGATGACTTTCGGCTTCGACTTTAAATTTTAAAGCGAGAATTGTATTTATTTTATACATTTACAAAAAAAACTTGTTTGCTCAAGATTGCATAGACGCTTCGTTGCCTTTTCTTCGTCCGGAAGATAGCGTTTTCAATGCTTTAGATTTAATGCAAGAATATAAAGCAACAACTTTAGCTGTTATTGAAAACGAAAAATTTCTCGGCACTATTTCAGAGAATTTTTTGTTGGAAGTTGATGAGCAACAAGCAATTGGAAATTTACATACGCATTTTCAAACCAATAAAATTACACCGGAATTGCATTTGTTTGATGTATTGAAAGCAACATCAGAATTTGCAACTTATTTTCTTCCTGTAGTTTCATTAGAAAATGATTATTTAGGCATCACATCTCCGCAAAAAATTATACAACGCTTGTCAGATAATGCTTCTTTGATAACTGTTGGCGGTGTTATTGTTTTAGAGATGGAAGCAAGAAATTATTCGTTAGCAGAAATTGCAAAAATTGTAGAATCTAACAATGCAATGATTTTACATAGTATGGTTTCTTCTATTGATGCACAACAAAAAGTTTTTGTTTCTCTCAAAATAAATAAGGTGGATTTAAAAGATGTTCAACTTTCGTTTGAACGCTATCAATACAATGTAGTTGCAGTTTTTCATCAATCTGAATATGAAATGCAATTGAAAGAGCGATACGATAGCTTAATTCGTTATTTAGAAGTTTAATTTTGCTTTTATTTTTCCCAAACATTCGACAGTAAAAATCCCGGCAACTATATACATCAACGGAAAAATAGGAATTAGATATCGTGCTTCAAAATATTCAATAATAAAGATTAAATAAATTAAATGTAAGAACAAGAAAAGAAATGCAAAGATGGTAACAGGTTTGTACTTCTTTATGAATATTAACGCAAGAAATAAGGCTGCAAATAAATAGATATTAAGTAGATATAACACTAATTTAGCTATCCATTTTACTATGTTGTTTTGATAATCATCTAGAAAAATAAGAATATAAGAATTGCTCTGTAAAATCAAACTTTTTAAGAATAACATTGGCCTAATTATATAGAATTGGAAAGGCTTGTTTTGTATAAACTTATTTCTGAGATGCTCCATTTTTTGTTGAGCGATAGCTTCTGATGAGTCGATGCTCTTTTTTGTAGAAATGCCGGATAATTTTATGTTGTAATAATCGTATAATGAGCCATAAGCATCCTTAATTTCATCACGAGAATTTGCTAAGAATGCTTGTTTTGGAAGTCGTTCCAACTCTTGTTCTATTAAAACAGATTTCGGAATAGAAGATGTCGAGTTATTTATATTTTGTAACATTTTATTGGAGATAGCTTCGGATGTGTAGTCAGCCGGATTTATCCAGCAGGTTATCCAATAACGAAGTGCGATATTAGGCATGCCATAATCCATTGGATCGCCGTAATATTTTTCTAATAAAATAAAATCTTTAGACACACAATAATTGCGTATAACATGCGGAGCAAACAAGACCGCAGCACCAAAAAATGAAAACAAACTATATATAATAATGTCGTTTACTTTTTTTTTGTTTTTATAGATAATCAAGAATAAAAAACTTGGTGCTAAGAAAAAGATTGCAGGACGACATAAGCAACCTAATGCAAAAAATAAACCAGCAAAAAACCAATCTTTTTTTCGATTATAACGATAGCCTAATGAAATAAAATACAACATAAAGCACATCAATGCCGGACTAATTCCTTCAGTTATCGTATAAAATAAATAGACAACAAACAAAGGATTAAATCCAAACAGACAAGCCGCAATGATGGCTATGGATTTTTTTTGTGTAAAATGAAAAGCAGCTTGTAATAATGCAAAAGTAGCTAAAATGAAAAGCAATATTTGTGTAACACGAATGTATTTATAACTGCCATCTTCGCCAAAGGCCAAATAATGAATGCCATAAAAAAGTGGATAAACCGGCGTTCTGCGAACATCATAATGTGCTTTATTCGGGTCGATGGTAAAACCTTTTCCGTTGATGAAATTTTTCATCTGATGAACATACCAATAGTTATCTACTGAGTAAATTGTGCTGTTGTACACCAAACTCTTACAGTTATCTTCAATGTTTTTCGGATTGTTTTTTTTTATGATATGTACATTGTATAAATTAACGCACAAAATGTAAATCAACAAGACAAAGAAAAAAAGAAACCCACTTTTTTTTGATATAACCATCCGTAAAGTATAGAGATGTTTTAAATTTTACTTGCTTCTATCTAGTTGCAAAACATAAAAATAAGAGAATAAATTTAATTTAAGTTTGAATTTTATTTTATCTCAAAAATTTTCTTCAAATCTTTGATAAGTCTATATCTTTGTATTGTTTAGAGACTTACGTTTCTTTAATTTATACTAAAAGAATGGTCAATATAGCAATTATAGGTTTTGGATATTGGGGACCCAACTTAGTACGTAATTTTTCTGCAGTAAAAAATTGTACTATCCATACAGTTGTAGATTTTAGAGAAGAGAGATTGAGAATTGTACGCCAAAATTATCCAAACATCAGTACATCTACACAAATTGACGATGTAATGAGTAATAGTGCGATAGATGCTATCGTTATTGCTACGCCTGTTTTTACGCATTTTGAATTAGCACAAAAAGCGTTGATAAATGGTAAACATGTTTTGCTTGAAAAACCTATGACAAGTTCTGTTGCAGAAGCAGAAGCTTTGATTGAGTTAGCATCGAAACATCAGAAAGTATTGATGGTGGACCACACATTCCTTTACACCGGAGCTGTCCAAAAAATGAAACAGATGATAGAATTAGGAGTAATTGGAAATGTTCAATATTTCGATTCTACACGTATCAATTTAGGTTTGTTTCAGCCGGATGTAAACGTTCTTTGGGATTTAGCTCCGCACGATATTTCTATCTTAAATTATTTAAAAAAGGAGAAACCATTTAGCATTCAAGCAACCGGCATCTCGCACACTAAAAATAATATAGAAAATATCGCTTATCTCACAGTAAATTATACTTCTGATTTCATTGCACATTTTAATTGCTCTTGGTCATCGCCGGTAAAAATTAGAATGTTGTTGGTTGGCGGCGACGAAAAAATGATTGTCTTCAACGATTTAGAACCAACAGAAAAAATAAAAGTTTACGACACCGGCTACAGCCATAAAACAGACGAAGAAAAAAATAAAATATTGGTCGATTATCGTGTTGGAGATATATATATTCCAAAGGTTGAAAGTAAAGAAGCATTAGCCGGAATGGCAAATGATTTTATCTCGGCAATTACGCAACAAACTACACCAGTTTCCAATTTTGAATCGGGCTTAGAAGTGATTCGTATTTTAGAGGCATCGCAACAATCTATTAAAGCAAACGGAAAAGAAATCAAATTATAAATGAAGAACTTGACGATACAAACAGACAAGCAATCGCTCAATAATGTTTCTGTAGGAGAAAATGTTAGAATATTTGATTTTGTCAATGCCTACCATTGTAGCATTGACGACAATACAAAAGTGGGCGCATTTGTGGAAATTCAAAAAGGTGCCTCAATAGGAAAAAATTGCAAAATTTCATCACATACGTTTATCTGTGAAGGTGTACACATAGAAGATAATTGCTTTATTGGTCACGGCGTAATGTTTACCAACGATTTATTTCCACGTGCTACCAATGCTGATGGTTCTCCTCAAACAGAGAAAGATTGGATACTAAAAGAGACTTTTGTAAAGAAAGGCGCCACAATTGGCAGCAATGCCACCATCTTAGGAGGAATTACTGTCGGTGAAAATGCTTTAGTTGGAGCAGGTTCTGTAGTTACCAAAGATGTTCCTGCGAATACTGTTGTTGCCGGAAATCCGGCAAAAATTATTAAAGAAATTTAATTCAATACCCGCTTTTAATTTTTTATATTTATCCATCAATTTTTATGGAAAAAATCCCTTGCCTCGATCTTAAGCAACAGAACAAACAAGTAAAAGCTGAGATTTTCGAATTGTTTGAAAAAGTATTTGAAAATACGGCATTTTCAGGTGGCACTTTTGTTCAAGAATTTGAACAGAATTTTGCTCAATATACTTCCACTCAATATGCAATTGGAGTCAGCAACGGAACGATTGCCTTACATTTAGCTATGTTGGCATTAAATATTGGTCAAGGTGATGAAGTTATCATTCCGGCAAATACTTTTATTGCAACGGCTTGGGGCGTTTCTCATGCCGGCGCAACGCCTGTCTTTATTGATTGCACAGCAGATACTTGGGAAATAGATGCCAATAAAATCGAAGAAAAAATCACACCTAAAACGAAAGCCATTATCGGCGTGCATCTTTATGGTCAGCCTTTTGATGTAGATGCAGTAAAAGCAATTTGCGACAAACATAATCTATTTTTAATTGAAGATGCAGCACAAGCACAAGGTGCGCGTTATAAAGGCAAGAATGTAGGTGGCTTGGCAGAGATGGCTTGTTTTAGTTTTTATCCCGGAAAAAATTTAGGTGCTTGCGGCGAAGCTGGCGGCATCACGACCAATAATGAAGACTATCTTAAACGAATACACAGCTTGAGAAATCACGGAATGACTGTTCGTTATTACCACGATGAGATTGGTTATAATTATAGAATGGGTGGCTTAGAGGGCGCATCACTAACAGTAAAATTGCGTTATTTAGAAGATTGGAACAATAGAAGACGAGCTATTGCAAAACGTTATCTCTCTGAAATAAAAAATGAAAAAATTAAAATGCAAACTCAACCGGATTTTGCTGATTCTGTTTTTCATTTATTTGTCGTTACCACAGAAGATAAAGATGGTTTTTGTCAATACTTAAATGATAACAATATTATTCCGGCTTTTCATTATCCGGTTCCTTGTCATTTACAAAAAGCATACACACATTTAGGTTATAAAGTCGGAGATTTTCCGAACGCCGAATACTTAGCAGCACATTGTGTAAGTTTACCGATGTTTGCTGAGTTGACAGACGAACAAGTTAATTATGTGATTGAGGCAATAAATAACTATTGAGTATTTAAAAAATGAAAGAGGATTATTCAACCATATATATTTACGGAAGTGGAGCACAAGGTCGTGTGGCACGAGATATATTGGTTTGTGCATATCCGAAAGCTCAACTTTTTTTTGTTGATGAAAATCCTGAATTATGGAATACAAGAATTAATGATACACTTGTTATCAATGCTGAAGAATTATATAAACTATCGGAAATTCCAAACGTGCATATTGCAATAGGAAATCCAAATACAAGAGAACGCTTGTATAATAAACTTTATCAAGCAAAAATAAATATTGTGAGTGCTGTGCATCCAAGCGCTTCTATATTGCCAACCGCAAAGTATGATGTTGGTTGTACTATAGGTGCACAAGCAGTTGTGAATACCAATGCAACAATCGGTAAATGTTGTTTGATTAACACTGGTGCTATTATTGAACATGACACACAAATGGAGGATTTTGCAAGCGTATCACCTGGAGCAACTATTGGAGGTCGCGTTTTTCTTGGCAAGAAATCATTTGTTGCCAGCAAAGCAGTTGTTGTTGCCCGTGCAAGAATTGGCGCTTCAGCAGTAGTAGGCATGGGCTCAGTAGTAACGAAAGATGTAAACGATTATGAATTAGTTTATGGCGTACCGGCGAAGCTACAAAGCAAAATAGATGCTAACTTTGATTGGAGAAAATTATTTTAATATAGATACAATATGGCTAATCAACTTTTTGACAATCAAATTCCATTTATGAAACCTTGGTTAGGTGATGAAGAATGGAATAGCTTGAGAGAAATAATAAATAGCGGTTGGGTTAGTCAGGGACCAAAAGTAAAAGAGTTTGAAGATCTGGTTGCAGATTATCTCGGCGTAAAATACGCAGTGGCTACTAATGCTTGTACATCGGCGATGCATTTGGCTTTGAGAATTGCCGGTGTAAAATATGGTGATGAAGTTATATTGTGTGATAGCACTTGTATGGCTAACGTAAATGCTGTAATTATGGCTGGTGCAATTCCTGTTTTTGTAGATGCGGATGCACGCACATTTAACATAGATCCTACATTGATTGAACAAAAAATTACTGCTAAAACCAAAGCGGTGATGAATATCGACCAGATTGGTTTACCTAATGATTTAGATGCAATACAAGAAATCTGTAATAAGCATAATTTGTTCTTATTAGATGACGCTGCAACAGCGTTTGGCGCAACTTATAAAGGAAAAAAATTAGGCGCCAATGATGTTGTCTCAACGTTTAGTTTTCATCCAAGAAAAATGATTACAACTGGCGAAGGTGGTATGTTAGTCACCAACGATGCTGATTTCGCAGAAAAAGCTAGAATTTTAA
>JAGQYE010000105.1 GCA_020436225.1 Bacteroidota bacterium
TAGTTGCGCAGAAAGTAGCAGAGATAAGAGCAATGCCAGTTGAGGAAGTTGCTGAAATAACCACGGCGAATGCAGAAAAAATTTTTTCTTAACTGATTGAAAGGCTATTTTTGCAGCCCTTCACGGAGACGTGTCCGAGTGGTTGAAGGAGCACGCCTGGAAAGTGTGTATATGGGAAACTGTATCGCGAGTTCGAATCTCGCCGTCTCCGCAAAATTTTGCTGTCAAAATTTCCACTTATTCTAAGAAATAAATAATCGGCATACATCTTGCTTTAACATAAAACCTTATAAACCGTTAAGGTTTATGACATATTGTCGAAATTGAATTAAATTTACTTATGTTCCAGAAATTAGAATTGCAAAATATTATAGATGATGATGTAGAAATGGTGCCTTTGTTATCTATCGAAGAAGATGACAACACCAACCACGATAATTTACCAAAAGTATTGCCCATCTTACCGTTACGAAATAACGTACTTTATCCGGGCGTTGTAATTCCAATTTCAGTTGGTAGAGAAAAATCTATAAAAGCCATAAAAAAAGCGTATAAAACCAACAAATATGTCGGCGTAATTGCCCAACGCGATACCAATATCGAAGAACCGGAACCAAAAGATTTATACAACATCGGCACGACAGCAAAAATTATAAAGATGCTATCCATGCCGGATGGTGGCAACACACTTATTCTTCAAGGTGTTCGTCGTTTCATCGTCAAACAAAGTGTCAATTCTGAGCCAATTATTGAAGCTGAAGTGGAATATTTAAACGATGTCGCTATTGCCGACCAGCAACAAGAAAAAGCCATGATGGACAATATGAAAGACGTGGCCAATAAGATTATTGAGCTGTCTCCAAATATTCCTAATGAAGCAAAAATTGTATTAAACAATATTTCTAATATCAGATTTTTAGCCAACTTCATCACATCGAATATCAATGTTGAATTAACAGACAAACAACAAATTCTTGAAACTAACGATGTGCGCGAACGCGTGCAACAAGTATTGAAATTTCTTCATCAAGAATTGCAATTGCAAGAACTAAAAGCCAACATCCATAACAAGACAAAAACCGACATCGACAAACAACAACGCGAATATTTCTTGAACCAACAAATGCGCGCCATACAAGAAGAATTGGGTGGCGATATGTATCAAGAAGAGCTCAATAGGTTAAAAGAAAAAGCGAAAACTAAAAAATGGAAGGAAGTAACGGCAAAAGCATTCGAAAAAGAAATTGAGCGCATCAAGCGAATGAATCCGGCAGCAGCAGAATATTCTGTCATCTTAAACTATTTAGATTTGATGGTAGAATTACCTTGGGAAGAAACAACCGAAGATAATTTTAACCTCAAAAATGCCAAACAAATCTTAGAAGAAGATCATTATGGTTTAGAAAAAATTAAAGATAGAATTCTTGAATATCTCGCTGTATTAAAATTAAAAGGCGATATGAAATCGCCGATTCTTTGCTTTATCGGACCTCCGGGCGTTGGTAAAACTTCTTTAGGCAGAAGCATTGCACGCGCATTAGACAGAAAATATGTGCGTATGTCTTTGGGTGGCTTACACGACGAAAGTGAAATTCGAGGACATCGCAAAACTTATATTGGAGCGATGCCAGGCAGAATTATTCAATCGCTCAAGAAAGTACAATCATCAAATCCTGTTTTTATTTTAGATGAGATTGACAAAGTTGGCAAAGATCATCGTGGCGATCCATCTTCTGCTTTGTTAGAAGTTTTAGATCCGGAACAAAACACGACTTTCTACGACAACTATTTAGAGTTAGAATACGATTTATCTAAAGTATTATTTATTGCCACTGCAAATAGTGTAAATGAAATTCAACCTGCCTTGCGCGACAGAATGGAAATTATTTATTTAAGCGGTTATTCGTTAGAAGAAAAAACGGAAATTGCCAAGAAACATTTAGTAAGCAAGCAACGCGAAGCACATGGCTTAAAAGCCAACCAAATAAAATTGACTGATAAAGCTATCCAGCATCTTATTCATAACTATACGTACGAAAGTGGCGTGCGTGAATTAGACAGAGTGATTGCTTCTATTATGCGCAACACGGCAAAAAATGTTGCGACAGAGGAACAATACAATCCAGCCATTTCTATAGAAAATATTACAACTATTTTAGGCAAACCTAAATACAACCACGATAAATATACAGAAGCAAATCCTTGTGGTGTTGCCATCGGCTTAGCGTGGACACCTTATGGCGGCGATATTTTATTTATTGAATCTTCTTTGAGTGCAGGAAAAGGAATGGTCTCTATTACCGGTAATTTAGGTAATGTAATGAAAGAATCGTTCAACACAGCGCTGAGTTATTTAAAAAGCAAAGCCGCACAATTACAAATTCCGGAAGAAGCCTTTACGCAATGGAATTTACATATTCATGTTCCTGAAGGTGCAATTCCAAAAGACGGTCCAAGTGCAGGTATTGCTATTTTAACGGCATTAGCTTCTTTATATGCTCAAAGAAAATTGAAACCATTTATAGCGTTGAGTGGTGAAATAACTTTACGCGGAAAAGTATTGCCAGTTGGTGGAATCAAAGAAAAAATTTTAGCAGCCAAACGTGCCGGAATTAAAGAAATTATCTTGTGCAAAGACAACGAGAAAGACGTAGAAGAAGTACAAGCAGATTTTATTAAAGGATTGAAATTCCGTTTTGTTGAGAATATGGATGAAGTATTGGAAATAGCACTCGAAAAGAAACCAATTAAAAATGCATTAAAGCTAAAATAGTATTAACCAAATACGCTTTTTCTTTGATTTAATCCAACATCAATCAAGCTTTCGATTTCGCGCTTTACTTCATTTACTTTAGCTTGTACTTGATATTCGCGATTGCTATCGCCATTAAAAAACATGGGCTTCCCAATATTTATATAAATTTTTGAAGGAAAAACAAATGGAATTAATGCAGGAGCTGCCGGAAATTTCGTCAACTTTTGCAAAAAATCAATATTGCCAAAATTAATGATTGACTCTTCAAACCCAACCATACCAACCGGAATAATCGGAGTATTAGTTTGCATCGCCATATACATAAAACCTAAGCCAAATCGCTCTAATTGATAGCGTTTTTTAAATGGTTTTGAAATACCACGCGCACCTTCGGGAAAAACAATTACCGCTTCATCGTTTTCCAACATTTTTATGCAGTTTTCCGGATCGCCAACTGTGCCACCCCACTGCGAAAATATAGAACTTATAAAAGGCACTTGTGGAACAAAACGTTCGTACATGCCTTTAGGTGCGCGCGGAGCAAATTTATTGGTAACTAAAGAATATCCCAACATCATGGCATCAATTGGCAATTGTCCACTATGGTTGGCAATAATCAAACAACGACCTTTGGGCGGAATATTTTCCAATCCTTTAGCTTCTACTCGAAAATAATTCTCATAAAAAAATCGTCCTAATCCAACAAACGGCTTCACACCATTAATATTAAAACCCCAAGCATCATAGCCATAAGAACCTACTTTATTCGGAAAATTGCGAATAAAATCATGTGAATCTTTTACTTCTTTCGGTTTGGTAATTTGTTGTATGATTTCTTTAAACGTCATCGCAATTTCAAATATAAAAGAAATTGACTGCTTTTCGCTTATTCTTAAGATTAAAATTAATTTTAACTTATTCTAAACAATTTCCCATATCCCATGTTATCTATTTTTTGGTAATTTTGTAAGAGATGAAATACCGTTATAACATATCGGCAATCTTTTTGGCTTTCTTAATGCTCATTTCGAGTAATGGTTTTTCTTTGATGCAACATTTTTGTAATTCTATTCAAGAAGAACAAACATGCAAAATGGAAACATCTTCTTCTTGTTGCAACAAGAAAATGGATGTAAAGAAAGATGCATGTTGTTCATCAAAAGCAATTTTTACTAAACTAAAAATTGAAGGATTTACAGCGAAACAAATTTTTCTAAAATCTACTATTGAAAGTCTATTTCATCACTTTAGTGATTTCTTAAATAGCAACCTTATTTCTCAATATGCGCATCAACTTATTACCGGCTTATCGCCGCCAAATAAGCTTGATTTTGCTCTCCAAAAAATAAAAGCCAAGTTACTTGCAACAAACTCTAAGTTGCAGGTATTTCGTTGTTAGTAGTGATATGTTTCCAAAAAACATTGTTCACTTTTAAACAACAATAATGAAATTATTCTTACAAGGAATGATTGCATTTATGCTATTAGCATTGAATCATTTCTCAGCATATAGTCAAAATAAAAAAATTGAAATTGAAGTATCCGACAAGCAATCCAATGATTTGCTTTTTGGCGCCAATGTTCAATGGTTAGACACATTAGTTGGTGCTACAACAAATGAGTTTGGCGTTGCTCAATTAGATATCGTACAACCATTGCCACGAAAATTAGTAATCAGCTTTATCGGCTTTATGAATGATACTATTCTCGTCCATCATATCGAAAAAATTTCTGTGGAATTAATGCCGGATATTGTCTTGAATGAAGTAAATGTTCAAAGCAAAAAGTTGACGAATTTTATTTCATCCATTGACCCGCAAAAAACAGAAAAACTAAACGAAGGCGAATGGAAAAAAGCGGCCTGTTGTAATTTGTCTGAAAGCTTCCAAACCAATGCATCGATAGATGTCAATTATACTGATGCCGTTACCGGAGCAAAGGAAATTAAATTGCTTGGATTGAGTGGCATTTACGTTCAAAATTTGTTGGAAAATGTTCCTTTTATGCGTGGATTGAGTTCTACATTTGGCTTGGATAATATTCCGGCACCTTGGATGAAATCCATCTCCGTTTCTAAAGGTGTTCCAACTGTAAAAAGCAGCTACGAAGGCATTACCGGCTCCATGAACATCGAGTTCAAAAATACGTTCAACGATTCTACCAAATTATATTTCGATATGTTTGCCAATCAAAATGCACGTATAGAAACCAACTTACTCATCAATCATAAAATAAATGAAAAGTTGGGAACGATGTTAATGACCAATGGTTCGTTTACGCCTGTAAAGCAAGATATGAACCACGATGGATTCCTTGACCAACCTTTGATGAAACAATATAATTTCTTAAACAGATGGAATTATAGAAGTGAAAAAATAGAAGGTCAATATATGGTAAAAGTGTTAGGAGAAAACCGACAAGGCGGACAAATTTCGCATGTTGATGGACAACATAATACCAACTTGCCATTGTATGAAATTGGCATCAACACCAAGCGTGTAGAAGGATTTGCTAAAACCGGTTTTATTTTTGACGACCATGGCGATAAAAGTTTAGGCATTCAACTTTCTGGTGTTTATCATCGACAAAAATCCAATTTTGGTTTGCAACAATTCAACACAAAACAAGCTTCTTTTGTCGGGAATATAATGTACCAAACCAACGTAAAAGACAACGATAATCATGTTTTAGTCAGCGGCATTAATTTTATTTATGATAACATCAACGAGCAATTAGATTCTGTTCAATTTAATAGAAACGATTTTGTGCCAGGAATTTTCATTGAATATACGTATAAATGGAAAGAGATTGTTACGTTGGTTACGGGTCTTCGAGCTGATTATCATTCGCGTGCCGGATTTCAAGTCAATCCAAGAATTCATGCTAAGTTTTCTTTGACGGACAACACAACGTTGCGCGTTGCTATAGGAAGTGGTTTTCGGGCGCCGAATATTTTATCCGAAAATCAATCGTTGTTAGCCAGTTCACGTAAAATCATTTTTGTAGAAAATCCGACAAAAGAAGTTGCTTGGAATTATGGCATCTCATTTTCTCAAAAATTCTTTTTGTTTAATAGAGAAGGAAATTTTTCTGTAGATTATTTCAGAACAGATTTTACCAAACAAGCCATCGTTGATATCGATAATGCTGACGCAACCGCTCAAATTTACAATCTAAAAGGAAAATCATTTTCCAATAGCTTTTTAATGGAATTTAATTACGAAGTTTTAAAAGGATTAGATTTAAAAATGGCCTATCGATTGGAAGATGTACGTGCCACTTATCACGGTGAATTGTTACGAAAACCATTACAAGCCATGCACAAAGGTTTGGTAGCCTTGAGTTATCGCACACCAAACAAACAATGGCAATTTGATGTCAACACCAGCATCAACGGCAAACGAAGATTACCAAATAGCTTTATAAACGATGCCGGAAATCGATATTCGCCAAGATATGTATTGCTCAATGCACAAATCCTGAAATACTTCAAGCATGCCGAACTTTTTGTTGGTTGCGAAAACATCACCAACTACAAACAAAAAGATGTAATTTTAGGTAATCCGTTTAGCACGGTTTTTGATACCTACCAAGTATATGCACCGGTTATGGGTGCAAATATCTATGGTGGATTTAGAATTTTTATTAACTAAAACAATTAAATTAAAAAATATGAAACACATTAAATCATTCGTAGTATTATCAAGCATTATCATTGCTACAATTCTTTTAACTGTTGCTTGCAACAACAATAAACACTGCAAAGCCGACGAAAAGTGCACCTCTACATGTTGTACCGAAAAAGGAAAATGTTGTGATGATTGCAACGACAAATGCACCGCAGATGACAAATGCTGCGACAAATGCGAAGTTGGCAAAGAAAAAAAAGCTTGCTGTGAAAAAGATGCTAAATCATCAGAAAATAGTACGACAACTGACAGTTCTACCATTCAATAACTTCTAAAAATAAAAGATAATGAAAACAAAATTCTCAATTTTATTTGCTTTAATCATGTTTGCATTTATCGGCACTCTTTCTGCAAAAGATATACTAACGAAAGTTACATTTAAAGTTTCGGGTAATTGCGAAACTTGTGAAGCTCGGATAGAAAAGGCTGCAAAGATAAAAGGTGTTAAAAGTGCTGATTGGAATCAAGAAACCAAAGAAATTTCTGTTGTATATGCTCCGGAAAAAGTGGACATCAACTCCATCAAACAAAGCATTGCTGATGCTGGTTATGACACTGATTCTATAAAAGCAACAAATGCGTCTTACAAGCTATTGCCACAATGTTGTCAATATACTAGATAAGCATCTTTTTATTCCAAAATGGCCATCTTTCGAGATGGCTTTTTTTTATGAATATTCTGTAATAATTCGGTATTTTTACGGCAAATAAAAGTATATGAAGTTCACACAAAAATGTATTCTAGCTGTCGTTGCTTGCGTATTTATTTTCTCAAGTGTATATGCCAAGAAAGATAGAAAAAGAAGAAAATCTGATGACACTGTAAAGATGATGGTGGATACAGTTAAGACCTTAACTCAAGACACGACAAAAGAAAAACCGCAATTTAAAACGATAAAAGAAGTTACTAAAAAATGTACAAAGTCAGTAGGCTTATTTCCTATTTACCAAGATTCTACAGACGGAAAAACCTATATTGAAATTAGTGAAGATAAGATTGGAAAAGAATACATTTACTTTGCTTATGTTTTAGATGGTTATTTAAACTCAGGTTATGCTCGCGGTGGCTATAAAGACAACACTATTTTTAAAATTGAAAAATATTTTGATAGAATTGACTTCGTACTTCAAAATACCAATTATTATTTCGACAAAAATAATGCGCTAAGTAAAGCTAAAAATGCCAATATTAACGAGCCACTCTTCTTATCAGAGAAGATTGTTGCAAAAACTGGAAACAATTATTTGATTGAAGCAGATGATTTGTTCATGAGCGAAAGTATAACCCAAATTAAACCATCTAAACGCGTTGGTGAGAAACCGGATGATTTTTCTTTGGGAACGCTAAATAAAAAGAAATCCAAATATTTGGCAATCAAGAATTATCCAAAAAACACCAATGTTTCGGTAGAATATGTATTCGACAATCCTGCACCGATGAACTACGGAACTACTGAAGTTACTGATGCGCGTTTCGTTTCCGTGAAACTACAACACAGCCTTATTGAAGTGCCTCAAAATAATTTCAAACCACGCGCTGATGATCCTCGAGTTGGTTATTTTATGGAAGAAATCAACGACCAAACTTCTTCTGATGCAACACCTTGGAAAGACCTTATTCATCGTTGGAATTTAGAAAAGAAAAATCCGAACGAAAAACTTTCTGAACCTGTAAAACCAATTGTTTGGTGGATAGAAAATACTACACCTTTAGAATTTAGACCGATTATTAAAAATGCTGTTTTAGCTTGGAATGAAGCGTTTGAACAAGCAGGTTTTAAAAATGCAGTAGAATGTAAAATTCAACCGGATACAGCTTCTTGGGATGCCGACGATATAGAACACAATGTTTTGCGTTGGACATCTTCTCCTCGCCCTCCGTTTGGTGGCTACGGACCAAGCTTCGTAAACCCACGTACAGGCGAAATCTTAGGTGCAGATATCATGTTGGAGTTTATTTACTTAACCAACCGCTTGCCTTATGAGAAATTGTATGATATTGCTGCTTTAGATAATTACAATGAAGCTCAACCTTTGCAATTCGATTATTGCTCTGCCGGAGAAGCCATGCACCAAAATATTTTATATGGTAATGAGATATTAAATGCTTATGGATTTTCTGATGTGGACAAAGATGAATTTATCAAGCAAGCTTTATACGATTTGGTGTTACATGAAGTAGGCCACACCATGGGATTAATGCACAATTTTATTGGTTCACAATTTCATTCTATTGATGAGATGCACGACCCAACTTTAGGTGCTACAATAGGGTTAACAGCATCTGTAATGGATTATACCATTCCAAACATCTCTGAAAATAAAGATAAACAAGGATTATTTTTTGATACTAAACCCGGCTTATACGACAAATGGGCTATACAATATGGATATTCAACTTACGACAATGACACTGATGAAGCTAAAGGTTTAGCGGATATTCTTGCTCAATCTACCAAAAAAGAATATCGTTTTAGAAATGATGCTGACGACATGCGCTCTGTTGGAAAAGGTATCGATCCAAGAGGCAATATTTATGATATGTCTGACGATGCTATTTCGTATGCCATCAACAATATCGAAATGGCAAAAGATGCATTGACTAAAATAAAAGAAAAATACACAACTGAAAATAAATCATATCATGAGTTAAGAAGAGCTTATTTAATCTTAACAGGCAACCAAGCCAGAAGCTTAAATGTAATTGACCGTTATATTGGTGGTGTTTATGTAGATAGAAATTTTGCCGGACAAGAAATCAACACAAAACCTTTTACGCCGGTTCCTTATCAAGATCAAAAAAGAGCGATGAAAGCATTAGTGAAATATGCTTTTTCTAAAAATGCTTTTGATGTTTCTGATGATATTTATAATTATTTGCAAATGCAACGTCGTGGTTATGATTTTAGAAAAGAAACAGAAGATCCAAAAATTCACGAACGAATTTTGAATATACAAAAAGGTGTCTTAGACCATTTAACCAACAACACTGTTTTACAACGCTTGACCGACACTAAATTATATGGCAATAAATACAGCGCCAATTCTATGTTGCGCGATTTAACGAATGGCATCTTTATCCAAGATTTAGGTGCAAGCGTTTCTACAATTAGACAAAATTTACAAACTGAATATGTAAATAGATTAATAAAAATGGCAGCTAAAAATTCTACGTATGCATACACATCTCAAGCTGCAGCATTCGGCGAATTACAACGTATATTAAAATGGATGGAAACCGGCTATGGTAGCAACTTAGACACACAAGCTCATCGCGCGCATTTAGCCTTTTTAATAAATGAGGCATTAGACACAAAACAATAAAAACAAATGTATAAAATAGGAAGTCGGAATGAAATGAAAAATTTTATTCCGACTTTTTTAATTAATGTCTAATTCAATCTCAAATAATTCTGATTTTCCATTGTCATTGTCGGCAACCAAAACACAAGAATAAATCCCATTTTCAACATTTGTAATACAAACCGATTCTATCTTTTGTTTGGTTAATGCAGTATCAATTTTTTCTAATTCAACAACTGCATCCATACATAATTCTTGTGCTTGGATTTTTTGATAAGCATTATGAACGACAGCAATCACACTGCCTTCAATTTCGCCGTCATCGTAAGCATTGTCGGTATTTTCAGCTGATGCACTTAAAATTAAAATGTCATTTTTTTCATCATAACAAGCACCTGAAATGCCTAAATTAATGCCATTTAATGCTTGGATTTGAATAGGAATAATTTTGAATTTATCCGGAAACTGTTTCTTCAAAATATTGTGGTCGGTTACAATAAGTTGATTGGGTTGTTGCGTATTGCCTCTATTAAAAAACAACAATTTATCTTTGCAATCGGTAAAGCCTTCGATGTTCATTTCGCTTACCAAATTCCTATCTCTAAAAATAGAATAAAAAGCCGCTGTGCTAATTTTCTTGACTTTCATCTCCGATAGAAAAATAAAAAATGCTACGTCTCGTTGTGGCGATTTAGAACCTGAACCAACGAGATACAACACATCGTTGATGATAGTTGCACATTCTAAATCAGGTTTATCGGGTTTAGGGATTCTTTCGCCGTCGAAATCAAATAAGTTAATGCGATTTATTTCTTCCCAATTTTCATTTAAACACAAAATATAATTAATGTCATCACCAATAACAAACAAAGTTTTTTTGTAATATTCCAACGCAGAGCCGGAAGGATAATTTAATGTTTGTTTTCTTTTTAATGTGATATGCATACTCTGTTAGGGTCTACCACTCTAACAGAGTCGAAGACTCTAACAGAGTATATGGTATTTTAAATTCTTTGTGAAAGTTAATATAATTTTGCTTACCATTAAACCAATCCATCATAAATTCTCTTTCTAATTTCGTTTTTGTACTCATCAAGTGTGACCAATATGACGAATATTTCCATTCTGCAACATCATCTGCAAACCCATGATTAACAGGATTTAAATGAATATATGCTATCAATGTACTTAAATATGTATCTGAATCTACTTTTTTTCTTCTGAAAGGCAACTCAAACAACTTACCTTTCCTATCAGTTTTCAAATTAAACCATTGAGTATATCCATTAAAGCAATGTGCAAATTGTCGTGAAATTTGTCTTTCCATATCATCTTGGGTTTTGCATTTAATAAAAGAAGCTATTTTCTCAATTTCTTCTTGCTCCTTTATTTGAATTAACAAATGAAAATGATTTGGCATTAAACAATAAGCATAAATCTTTGAGAAAGGCAAGATGTATTTTCCAATTTTCTCTAAGAATTTGTAATAATGAACATCTTCTTTAAATAATAAATTATTCGTAACTGCTTTATTATATACATGATAGTAGGTTGAATTTTCCCATAAAATATCCTTCATACAAAATCCATTTCGTATATAGATACAAAATGATGAGAAATTCCATAAAAAGAAACAAAAGTCCGGCTGACACTCTGTTAGAGTCCTTGACTCTAACAGAGTGTCAGCTTTCCAAATATTTCCCAACTATCGGCATACGTCTTCCGCTTCCAAATGCCTTTGTAGAAACACGCAAAATTGGTGGCGTTTGATGTCGTTTAAATTCATTTCTATTAACCATGCGCAAAATGCGCGTTACTAATTGTTCATCAAAACCAAGTTGCTCAATCTCATCCGGTCCTTGATGTTGCTCGATGTATTGATATAACACTTTATCCAACACATCATAATCCGGCAAGGAATCGGAATCTTTTTGACCTTCACGCAACTCGGCACTTGGTGCTTTCGTTAAAATATGTTCAGGAATAATTTCACGTTCACTATTAATATATCTGCACAATTCATACACTTGCGTTTTATATACATCGGCTAAAACTGCAAGTCCGCCACACATATCACCATACAAAGTTCCATAGCCAACAGCCGCTTCACTTTTGTTGGTGGTGTTGAGCAAAATATATCCAAACTTATTGCTCATTGCCATTAAATAATTTCCGCGAATGCGCGCTTGCAAATTTTCTTCTGTAACATCAAAAGGTTTATTTTCAAAATGCGGTTGCAAAATTTTTTCATACACATCAAACACTTCTTTAATAGGAATAATTTTGTGTGGTGAGCCTAAATTTTCCAATAATTTCAAGCTATCATCTACAGAATGTGCAGTTGAAAATTTGGAAGGCATCAAAATGCTCAACACATTTTCTTGTCCTAATGCACGCACGGCTAATGCTAATACCAAAGCCGAATCTACGCCACCACTCAAGCCGAGAATTGCTTTTTGGAATCCCAATTTTTGAAAGTAATTGCGAATACCACAAACTAATGCATCGTGAATTAATTTAGTTGGATTTTTGTCTTGTTGTCTGTCAATGTTCGACAATCGATGGTCGATAGAATCTGACGAAATAACTATCGACTGTGGACTATCAGCAATCGACAGAATTTCATAAAACCTGACAGCTTCTTCAAAATAAGGCAACTCATCTACAACATTACCTTGTGCATTCATCACTACTGAACCACCATCAAAAATTAACTCAGTTTGCGCGCCCACACAATTGCAATAAAAAACAGGCAACGAAAATTGCGTTGCATTTTTTCTAATCACTTCAATTCTTTTTTTTGCTTGATGTGCGTGAAATGGCGATGCCGATAAATTGAGCAAAATATCAGGTTTATGTTTGGCTAATTCCTCCACCGGATTGATGCGATACAACGGATTTTCTTCGCCTGTATCCCAAATATCTTCACAAATAGTAATGGCAATTTTTTTGTCTTTAAATGTTACCCCATTAAATTCTTTGTTCGGCTCAAAATAGCGATACTCATCAAACACATCGTAGGTTGGCAACAAAGCTTTGTGTGCTATATATTTTATTTTTCCTTGCTCAATAAAATAAGCAGAATTGTATAAATCTTTGCCGTCTTTCGTTGGATTTTTTGAAGGCGCTCCAACAACGATTGCCAATTTATCGCCGGCGATCTCGGCTAATTGCTGAATGTATCGTTCACATTCATTTATAAAATGATGAAATTCCAAAAAATCTCGTGGCGGATAACCGCAAACACTTAGTTCACTAAATAATAACAAATCGGCATGATTAGAAATGGCAAGTTCGATGGCAGCTTTCATTTTAGAAAAATTTCCATTAAAATCGCCAATCATATAATTGAGTTGTGCTAATCCAATTTTCATGTTTCAAAAGTAGTAAGAATGTAGAATAAGTTATCGTTCTTTAAAAAATATTCTAAAGCTAATTTTATGCTTATTTTTGCAGAAATTTTTTGGAATGAAAAACAGAAACAAAATTCTATTCATTTTTATATGTTCATTTATGCTTGTTTTGTGCGCTTGCAAAAACGAAAAAAATCAAGCAAAAAAAATAGAAGAAGTCAAACAATCGGATATACAAGTAAACATTACACGTTTTGAAGATCAGTTGTTCGCTTGCGATCCAAATAAATTAGATGTGGATTTACCCAAATTAGAAAAACAATTTCCCCTTTTTTATCCTGTTTTTTATAATCAAGTATTACAAGTGCCAACATTTGGCGACAAAGGCACGCAACTCAATTATATGCGTGATTTTATCACCAACAAATACAATACAGGTTTATTGGATTCTGTAAAAAAGACTTTTCCTAATTTAGACTTTTTGAAGAAAGATTTAGAGATTTTATTTACGAATTACAAAAGTCATTTTCCTAAAAAACCAACACCAAAAGTGATTACATGTATTTCAGAATTTCAAAGTAGTACGTTTACCGTTACCGATTCTATCATTGCCATTTCTTTAGATTTGTATTTAGGTCCGAAATACATTTATTATGCTGATATTTTTAAGCAATATTCATTTATGATTCCAACATTTGATAAAAAATATATGGCAATAGATTGTGCGAATGTATTAGCTACCAATTTAGTGCCACCTCCGGGCGATAATTCTACGTTGTTAGACAAGATGATTGCCAAAGGAAAGATGTTTTATATCATGGAAAATTTATTGCCTAATAAAGATGAAAACGACATTATAAAATACACTAAAAAAGATTGGAAATTCTGTATCAATAATCAAGTTAATATTTGGACATATTTCATCAACAAAAAACTCTTGTACGACACGCGCTTTGAGCAATATAAATACATTACGGAAGCACCAACAACGTATGGCATGCCAAAGGAAAGTCCGGGTCGTGTGGGCGCATGGTTAGGTTGGCAAATTGTGCGTGCTTATATGCAACAACATCCAAGTACAACCATCAAAGAATTATTGGCAATTAAAGACGGACAAAAAATCTTGACTGAATCGAAGTATAAACCAACATCATCTAATTAGAAAAATTAGATTTCAATACTCAAGCCATCATACGCTAAAGAAATATTTGAAGGTAATTCTTGTTGCACCGTTTCGTACAAACCTAAATGGTGCGAAATATGCGTAAAATAAGCCTGTTCGGGCTGAATTAAATTTACAATGTCAATA
>JAGQYE010000106.1 GCA_020436225.1 Bacteroidota bacterium
ATGTGCCTATCTGCAATAGAATCACAATAAGGTAAATATTGTTGCAATAGCTGATGAGCACTGTCTCTATCCATACCGGTATATGGATTTATCATAACATGCAGAATATGATATTTTTTATAAAGGCTGTCTTGTACAGACATTAATTCTTTAAGTTCTGCATTTAATTTTGAACCTTTTATGTAAGCCCGCTCATTTTTGCATATCTACCAATAACTGGTATTTGCCTTTGCATAAATAAAACCGAAAAATATTTTCGGGATTATTGTTGATGTATAAGTCTGCTTGTATTGAATATTGAACTGCTCCAAATTTTTCTCCTTTATTCCCTATTTCCTTTCAACCAAAACCATTTTGATTTGTTATATTTGCAACAGTTAGCGATAACTTTTATTTCTATTCATTAACTTAAAAATTTAATAAAAATGGCTTTCGAATTACCAAATTTACCGTATGCACACGAAGCATTAGAACCTCACTTTGACACTTTAACTATGCAAATTCATCATGGCAAGCACCACGCAGGCTATGTCAATAACTTAAATGCTGCAGTTGCAGGTACAGAACACGAAGGAAAATCATTGGAAGAACTAATAGCAAATGTTTCTAAGTTGCCTGCCGCAATTCGCAATAATGGTGGCGGACACTTTAATCACTCTTTGTTTTGGACAGTTTTATCTCCAAATGGAGGTGGCGAACCTACTGGTGCTGTTGCAGATGCAATAAACACGGCTTTTGGCTCTTACGATAGTTTTAAAGAAGCATTTTCTAAAGCTGCAGCAACACGTTTTGGTTCCGGTTGGGCATGGTTATGTGTAAAAGCAGATAAGAGTTTGTGTGTATGTTCATCTCCAAATCAAGATAATCCTATGATGGATATTTCTGAATGTCCGGGAACGCCAATTCTTGGAATTGATGTTTGGGAACATGCATATTATTTACATTACCAAAATCGCCGCCCGGATTATGTTTCCGCTTTCTATAATTTAATAAACTGGGAAGAAGTAAATAAGCGATACGAAGCAGCTACAAAGTAAAAAAAATCAAATACAAAATAAGTATAAAAAAACTCAGGAATTTATCCTGAGTTTTTTTATTTAGTTTAATTTTTTAGTTTTCTGTTGGTTTGGTAAATGCATCGTCATAAATATAAACATCTCGAGTTGCAATTGCGCTTACACCTCCGTCTGAAGCAGTAAGTTTTATTGTGTAGGTTCCGTTTGTAGAATAATAATGCGCTGGATTTTCTTCGGTAGAAGTACTTCCATCGCCAAAGTCCCAATGATATGTAGTTGCTCCAGTAGAAGTGTTGTTCATTTGAACATTAGCTATAGAAACTGCGTTTAATATAATTTCATCTACTGTAAAAGAAGCCGTAACATGTTTTTCTGGGCTCACGCAGTCTTCTTTGCATGACGAAATTAAAAGTGTGCTAATTGAAGCTAAAATAATGAATAATTTTTTCATAGGAATAGTTTTTGAAGTTTAACTAGGAAAATCAATAATTACTGTTGCCGTTGCTTGCGAATTGCCATTTGTAGCAGTTAAAGTAACAGTTTTTTGCGTATAAGTTGTATAATTATGCGTAGGATTTTCTTCCGTTGATGTTTGACCGTCACCAAAATTCCAACTATAGGAAGTTGCATTGGTAGAGGTGTTCTGAAATTCTACAACTATAGGTGATAAGCCATTAGTTCTAATGTTTGAACCTTGTATGGAGTAAGTAAATGAAGCAGTAACCGGTGACGGAGCACAATCAGAATCTGTACAAGAACTAATAGTTAGAATAATTGAAAAGAAAAAAAGTCCGAATAATTTTTTTATATTTTTCATAAGTTTGATTTTTGTTCATTGTAAACTTAAATAGAAAAATTCATATAATCAAGTTTATATGCATAAAAAAATCTACAACGAATTTTCATTTCAAAAACAATTATGATTTCTTCTTTATCAATAAGTATAACTAAATTTTACGAAAGAAGATAATACCTCTTTTTTTACAATACAATCATTAATTTTTTATAAATGTTTTTGAACTTAATTGTACTTCATCAGTAAATATAGACACTTGATAAATTCCATTAGGTAAGTGCTGGAGCGAAATTGTTTTGGAAATTTCTTTGCCATTTATTTGTGTTGATGAAATTACTTGCCCGATGGAATTGATAATCTTTATTAAAACTTTTTTCGATTCATAGAAGCGGATATCTACGTTCAACGTATTTGATGTAGGATTTGGATATAATGAAAAATGTTTGATAGAAGAATTTTCATTTTTTATGTTGGTTAAAATGGGTAATGTTTCCGAAGTTGCTTTGCATCCATTTATATCCGTTATTTCAACTTGATAATTTCCATCTTCGTGAACTATGTAAAAGTATTGAGTTGCACCAATAATAACTTCATTATTTTTCTTCCATTGATAAAACATAAAACTGCTATCAGTATTTAAAGTATCACTTGAAATAGTAATAACCGGTTTTTCAATAGAATCAGCATCAATTAAGTTGAAAACACGAACAGTTGAACATAGATTAGAGTCAATAATATTTACTGTGTAAGCACCAGCAGATAAAGAATCAATAAATAATCCTAATTTTCCATTGCTCCAATGTATATTATATGGCTCAGTTCCACCGGAAATAGTTAAGGTAATACTTCCATTCTGTTTACCAGAACACGATGGGTGTTCTAAATTAGCATCTATATGTAACGAATCAAGCGCAGATAATAGAATACTGTCTTTACGAATACAACCTAAATCATCAGTTGCAGTTACAATATATTGTCCTGCGGCTAAGTTATTAATTGTATTTCCAGAATTTCCATTGTTCCAGTTGTACTGTACATTTCCATTGCTGTTAGTTGATATTATTTGTAAAGATCCATTAGTTGCGTTGTTGCAAGTTGGTTGTTTGATATCACTGAATTGAATGGCAAAAGGACTGCATAATTCTCGTATTTTATAAATAATTCCATTTGAAATATTTGTCACATATAATTCACCACGAATATCTTCTCCAAAAGATGAAATTGTTATTCCACTAAGTGGTTTTCCTAATGCAGTTGAATTAAAAATATTTCCATCTTTCTTAATCGCCCAAAAATTATCAGAAGCATAATCTGCACATAAGTAATATCCTTGTAAATCTTTGTATTTATTACCTCTATATACAAAACCACCGGTTATTGCAATTCCACCATTTGTGCTATGGTCGTACTGAAAAATAGGAAATACATAATTAGAAGCGTTACCACAGCCAGTTAGAATATTTGGGTTGTTACCTTCGTAACATCGCCAGCCATAATTCTCGCCACCTGTACTGTTTGCTGCTTGAAAATTTACTTCTTCAAGCGCACTTTGACCTACATCGGCTAACCACAAATCATTCGTTTGTCTGTCGAAACTGAAACGCCATCCATTTCTTATTCCATAAGCCCAAATTTCCTTGCGTACATTTGTTTGCGAATAAAACGGATTGCTCGTTGGTATGGTGTATGTTGTGTCGAAATCGTTTACATCTATTCGCAACATTTTTCCCAAAATAGTATTTTTGTTTTGTGCGTTATTGTTTGGGTCGTTACCACTGCCGCCATCTCCAACAGAAATATACAAATAGCCATCATTTCCAAATTTTATACAACCACCATTATGATTTGTAAAAGTTGGATGCGGTAAGTTAATAACTAATAATTCAGAATCACTATTTGCCCGATTCGGATTTCCACTTACTTTATACCTGAATACTGCATTATCTGTTGAATTCTTCTTAGTATAATAAACATAGAAATAACCATTGTTTTTATAATTAGGATGAAACGTCAAGCCCAACAATCCTTCTTCTCCATTAAATTGTACTTTTGATTGGATGTTAATGAAAGTGTCTAATTTTACACCATTAGAATCATACACAAAAATACGACCGCTTTGGTCAGCAATAAATAGTCGAGATGTAAAACCATCATTCGCTATATCTATTACTTTGGGTACTGAACTCGTAAATGTATCAAGTTTTATTTTGGGTTGCGCAAAAGAAGAAATACAAAAAAGTAAAAATAAACTTAGAATGTAGTTTTTAAATTGCATATTATTTATTTACTTCTAAGTTAACAAATAATAATGTATTATGATAGATAGAAAATATCTATATAAATCAGTGAAATCATTTAATCTGATTAATCAGCTGTTCAGGCATTTTTACTTTTCTCAAATGCTTGCATTGCTTCTACTAAAACTTGCACACTTTCTATTGGCAATGCATTATAGCACGAAGCGCGGAAACCACCAACAGTTCTATAGCCTTTGATGCCATGTATATTGTATGGTTTTACAAACTCTAAAAAAGCAACCTCATCTTCTGGATTTGTTGTAATAAAATTAATATTCATTCGGCTTCTGTCTTCTTCTACTGCATGTCCTTTAAACAAAAGGTTTCTATCAATTTCATTATATAATAGTGTTGATTTTGCTATATTTCGTTTCTCCATTTCTGCCAATCCACCTAATTTCTTCAACCAACGTAAAGTCAATAAACAAGTGTAAATGGCAAAAACTGGAGGTGTATTGTATAATGAATTATTTTTTGCAAAGATTTCATAATCCCACATTTTTGATTTTGGCCTCTTGGCTCTGCCCAACCATTCATTTTTTATTATAACTAATGTAATTCCGGCACAACCTAAATTTTTCTGCGCTCCGGCATAAATGATATGATATTTAGATACATCTACCGGACGAGAAAATATATCGGAACTCATATCACAAATCACCGGAATAGGATATTGTTTGTCTTCAAAGAACTCGGTTCCATAAATGGTATTATTAGAAGTCAAATGCAAGTACAAGGCATCTTCATCTACTTCAAAATTTTTCGGTATATAATTAAAATTCGATTCTTTTGAAGAAGCAATTATTTTTGTTTTTCCGTATAATCTCGATTCAGCTTCTGCACGCGTTGCCCAAACGCCGGTTTCAACAAAATTGGCAGTTTCATCTTCATTTAAAATATTATAAGGCACCATATTGAATTGCATATTTGCACCACCTTGTAAAAATAGAATAGAATAATCGTCCGGAACATTCAATAATTCTTTTATAAGTGAAATGCTTTCATCTAAAACATCAGTAAATTCTTTACTGCGATGTGAAATTTCTAGAATTGATAAACCAATGCCATTGTATTCTAAACAAGCTTGCGCGCTTTGTTCAAAAACTTCTTGCGGTAAAATAGATGGACCTGCACCAAAATTATGCTTTTTCATAAACGATATTTAGTAAGTGAAACAGAATTAAAATACATTATTGCACCAAAACTACTAAATATGAGAATCACTTTATTTTATAGAATTATTATGAAGCATAAGCTTAGGAGTAGTTTTTTATTTTTCTGTGCCATTTTGTTCTATGTATTTAAGCTTTAGTTATATCATTATTGAGTTTTAATTTCAATTTGACTACTTTTTAGAATAGTTATGAACTTTTTCAGACAATTTATTTGTTGTTATGCTAATTAAATTTCATTAATTGTAAATCATTGATTCTATTATTGTTATAAGTATTGTTTAGTTAGTGCCAAATTATTTTGAATTCCAAATTTAGTGTATTAATTATGCTTCAAGTAAAAGAAACAATTACTTAAACTTGTCAAACTACCAATAAAATAAGCCATTCCAACGAATTCATCAAAAAAAAAATAAAATTTGAAAAAAAATACTTGCGAATTAAAATTTCATTGCTACCTTTGCAACCGCTTTTGAAAAATAGCATTACAACTATCACTCAAAACAAAGTTCTTTCAAGTCAAATAAAAAATGTGGATAAAATAAATTAAAAATATTTTCCACTTTATGTTGAAAGATGAAATAAAGTATTTATCTTTGCCGTCCAATCCGAAAAAAAACGGATAGAAGCAAACAAGTTCTTTGATTTATTGGGGAGCCAAATTAGGTTCATTTTAAGAGAATAAAACACACTCAAAACAAATTTTTTTAAAACTTTTTCGTACTAAAAGTACATTACAATGGAGAGTTTGATCCTGGCTCAGGATGAACGCTAGCGGCAGGCTTAATACATGCAAGTCAAGGGGGTAGCAATACAACCGGCGCACGGGTGAGTAACGCGTACACAACATGCCATATACTGGAGTATAGCTTTGGGAAACTGAAGGTAATCCTCCATAACATTGCGAAAGGGCATCCTTTTACAATTAAAGTTTCGACGGTATATGATTGGTGTGCGTTTGATTAGCTAGTTGGTAGGGTAATGGCCTACCAAGGCGACGATCAATAGCTGGCGTGAGAGCGCGACCAGCCACACTGGAACTGAGACACGGTCCAGACTCCTACGGGAGGCAGCAGTAGGGAATATTGGACAATGGGCGAAAGCCTGATCCAGCCATGCCGCGTG
>JAGQYE010000107.1 GCA_020436225.1 Bacteroidota bacterium
AAGGAGATAAAGAGCAAATATGGCAGGAAGCTATAAAAGCAAGAACACAATCATCAAACTCTGTTATAAGACAACAGGGGAAAAACATGATGTATATCATCAATAAGCATAAGTTATAGGATTTACTCGTAAATATGTACGTTAGCGGTAATGCCTTAAAAAGGTTATTACATAACTTTGAAGCAGAAGGAATAAGGCACATACCGCTAACATGCGGTATAAAAAATGCCTTAGTTCGGTGCTTTGATTCATCGTTTCTGCAATTAGACCATAAATTAATTTTTCCCGCCCGCTTCGGTTTTTTCAAAACCGTTAGGATTGTCGAACACAGAAACAACCTGTACTCTGCCAAAATATGTTTTAGGTTGCCACACCATCACATCAGATAAAACAAATTTCTCCTGTGCTTTTTTATATGTTCCCGTTGGGTTTGCAGGTATAAACCAGTGCTGGAAAATAATCCTTTTACTTGCTACCCTTGCCAGTTCTGATAATAAGTCGTGATTCCATTGAAACTTTCCATTATAAGGTGGGTCACAAATGACAGTTTCAAACTCATTGTCTTTTACAAATTCTCTCATATTTGAAGCATCGCAAATTATGTCAGGATTATTTTCAGCATCAGCATCTAATCTTACATCTCCAAGCAAAGATTTTCCACAACAAACATGTAAGGTTCTGCCAATAAACAACCCCTGCAAAACATCTTCAATACTATCATTCCAAAGTTTCTTTTTTACTTTATAAATGTGGCTCGTTCCTGCCAACGGCACACTTCCTTTTGTTTTATCAATAGCAGGTTGATTTTTATATGTTACACTTCCCATCCCTAAAAATTAATTTATTACGTTAGTACATTTAATCATTGTTTGTGCGTATTTGTCGGCACTTTTCATACCGCTGTCCGTTATGTGGCATTTACCACGCGCCACAATCCCAATGACCTTGTTTTGGATTAACAAGTTCATGTTTTACAAAGTTGTCGACTGCCTCCGTATCTGACATTGGCAATTCTTTTGCTTTATAAATAGCAATTCCGCTTTCATTGTCAAACGCTCGCAATGATTCTGGCTGCGCATCTAAACATTTTTGCAGTCGATTTATCCACGCAAGTTCTTTTTTTGAAAAATCCTTCATAATAAAACGCCACATAACAATAGATAAAAAACAATAGCGGGTTATGTGGACTTATTGGCCGCCAGTGTTTCAAGTTAATATTCTCGTTAATTCAAAGATCGTGTTTCAATGTCCGCCACTGTTTTTATCAGAGCCGTTAGCGGTAATGCCTTAAAAAGGTTATTACATAACTTTGAAGCTGAAGAAGTAAGGCACATACCGCTAACATGCGGTATAAAAAATGCCTTAGTTCGGTGCTTCGATTATAATTTTCTGCAAGTTTGACCATAATTAAATATTCCCCTCCCCGCTCTGTAACATCAACATTCCAGTACTTTCAATTTCCTTGTATAAAGTATTTCCGCTTTTTGTAATTGCATAAGGAAGAAATACTTCTGCAACATCAGCTAATTCAGCTTGTACCAATGCCATTTGAGCCTCTACCCAATCTTTTATAATTCGCCATGATACACGCAATGCCTGTTCTTCAGTTACTAATCTGCGAGGAACTTTATTATCCTTTTTCATAGATTTAAGTACTCCTGAGTAATTGGCTGGCAAGGCATATCCAACAACATTCCCATTCAATACAAGACAAAATGTAACTGCTTTAGGGTTCATTCCATCATAGTCGGTAACTATTTTAGAAGCACCATGTTTTACCAATGTCTGCTGAATTTCCATTATGGTTTTTTCAGCTTTAATTTGTGTTGTGTAATTTAAAATTGCCATCTCAAAATATTTAATTATTACGTTAGTTTTTCATATCAAAGTATGTGCGTATTTGTCGGCACATTTCATACCGCTGGCCGTTAGTTGCAATTAAATTAAAATTGCCACCGCACGTCTATGCTCAAAACATTCCTGCGTTTCAAGTTGGCATGTGTTCGGTATAAAACTAACTGCTTTATTAAACTTAGTGCATTTTCCATAATTAATTGTCGCTTCCTTTTTATCAAATTGGAACTTCATTTTGTCAGCTTCACGCTTAACTATTTCGTACTTTTCTGGAAATCCTCTATGCTTCCAATCTTCTGCCTTTTTATAAAGGTTATTTCTAATTGTATTGAAATAGTCAAGCTGCCATCTGTGGTGGTCATCAAGCGATTTTTTAAAACGCTCCAAATCCCGCTCCATAAACTTACAATCATTGCAATTGCAGTCTATTAATTGTAATTCGTATCTACTTTCTTTATCCATTCGCTCAAATTTTAATTTAACAGTTCGCTTCGCCAACTAACACGTAATATAGCACAAAAGCCATGTAAGGTTAGTACGCTGTTGGTTGTTTCGGTGGTTGGCTTTCGATGCCATATTACCACCGTTA
>JAGQYE010000108.1 GCA_020436225.1 Bacteroidota bacterium
AATAGATGTACACTCCAAAGCAGTAAGTTTATTGGAATTGTATCCGAACCCGACAGAAGGCAAGTTGCAGTTGAATATGAACTTAGTGAAGAAAGGAGAAGTAGAGATAGAAATATATAGCTTAGAAGGTAAGATACTATATCAACAAAAATATGGAGAGACGAAGAGTGTAACCGAGCAGATAGAGATGAGTGCATATGCAAAAGGTGTGTATATCGTGAAGATAAAAGTAGATGCAGAAAACATCTATCAAAAAGTAATCAAACAATAAGATAGAATACGCACTAAACCATAAAAAATCCCCGACAAAATAGGTCGGGGATTTTTTTGTGAAATGCTGATTTTGTTCTAATTTCATAGTCTTATGCCAAGTGTAAAATTAATTGAATGTCCACGTGATGCAATGCAAGGAATAAAGAATTTTATTCCTACAAAATTGAAAATTGATTATTTAAATGCCTTATTAAAAGTTGGATTTGATACTTTAGATTGTGGGAGTTTCGTATCCGAAAAAGCCATACCACAAATGGCAGATACAAAAAATGTAATCCCAAAATTAGATTTAAGTGAAACAGAAACCAAGTTGTCTGTAATTGTAGGAAATTTGAGAGGAGCAGAAATTGCCGGAGAGATTGATGAAATTACTTATGTTGGTTATCCTTTCTCTATTTCAGAAACTTTCCAACAGCGAAACACGAATTGCAGTATTGAACAATCTTTACAAAGAGTAGAAGAAATCATGAATATTTGTGAGTGTTCAGGTCAAACATTTGTTTGTTATATTTCTATGGCATTTGGGAATCCTTACGGCGATTTTTACGACACAGCTTTAGTGGAACATTGGGTAGATAGATTGTTAGGAATTGGCGTTAATAAGTTTTCTATTTCAGATACAATTGGTGTTGCTACGCCAGAAATTATTAAAGAAGTATTTAATGAATTAACAAGCTATTATCCGCAAGCCGGATTTGGTGCGCATTTCCATACCACACCTACAACATGGAAAGAAAAGATAGAAGCTGCATGGGAAGCAGGTTGTACTCGATACGATGGCGCTATTAAAGGTTTTGGTGGTTGCCCGATGGCGAAAGATGAACTTACTGGAAATATGCCGACAGAAAATTTAATTGCCTATTTTGAATCTAATAATGTAGAACATAATTTAGATAAAGATGCATTCTTTGCGGCGATGCAAATTGCAGAAAAAATCTTTAAATAGGAATATTCGGATTCTTCGTAATTTTTCGCTCTCCAAAAATTGCAGAACCTATACGAATTAAAGTGGAACCATTTTCTAAAGCAATTCCGTAATCACCACTCATTCCGATAGAAAGTTCTTTAAATTCACTATTGTTTTTAAAGTAAGTAGATTTAATCTTTTCAAAGAATGAATGAATACCACTAAACTCATTCTTTATTAATATCTGGCTTTTGGTGTTGGTTGCCATTCCCATTAAACCAATAATTCTAATGTTTTCCAATGTATCAAAAGCTTTTATATCTAAAAGATCAATCAATTCTTCTTCAGAAAATCCGGCTTTATTGGTTTCAGCAGCAATGTGGATTTCTAACAAAACATCAATTACTCGATTTAATTTTAGAGCTTGTTTATTGATTTCAATTGCCAATTTCAAGCTGTCAACAGAATGAATAAGTGCAATAAATGGAGCAATATATTTCACCTTATTAGTTTGCAAATTTCCAACCATGTGCCATTGGATATCTTTGGGTAATTGTTCCTGTTTTAGCACTAATTCTTGTACTTTATTCTCTCCAAAAATGCGTTGACCTGCGTTATAGACTTGTTTAATTTCTGTTACAGATTTTGTTTTTGATATAGCAACCAACTTTGCTCCTTTGGCTTTAGAAATTTTTATTATATCTTGTAAGGCAGAAATATTTGCCATCTTTTTAATGTTTGATTTCTCGCATAAATATAGCCTAAAAATTTTTTATACAATTCTTTTTTCATTGTTATTCGTGGCATGTGTTAAAAAACATAATACAACATTTACATCTAATTTATTACCTAAAGATAAAATGATAAATGTGTTGACAGATGTATTTTTGATGGAATCATACATAAATACAAAAGTGCAAAACACAGATGCAGATTCCGTTTTGTTAATAAAGAAAGCACTCTATGCACCAATATTGAAGCATCATAAAGTGGATAGTGCAGAATTTTATACTACATTTAATTTTTATCAATCACATCCGAAAGAATTTGTCGCTTTGTTACAACTTGTAGATTCAAACCTTGTAAAAATTAAACCATTAGACACAACAAAAGAAAAATTATTTGTCGAACCACCAAAAAATATTGATAATTTTGGTAATTATAAAGAACAAGAAGCGGCAATGCAAAAGGAACTTCTTAGAAATAAAGGTTACTTACTTAAACAAAAACAATAATTAATTTAATAACTTAAAATATGGATATTAGAAACGACTGGAGTTTTGAAGAAATACAAGCAATTTATGATAAACCTTTATTAGAGTTGATGTATGAAGCCGCAACTATTCACAGAAAACATAATCAAACAGGCGAAGTGCAAGTATGTACTTTGTTATCTGTGAAAACTGGAGGCTGCCCGGAAGATTGTGCATATTGCCCGCAAGCAGCACGCTATCATACCGGCGTAAAAGCACATAAATTAATGGACGTAGATGAAGTATTAGCAAAAGCAAATGAAGCCAAACAAAATGGCTCTACGCGCTTTTGCATGGGCGCAGCTTGGCGTGAAGTGCGCGACAACCGAGATTTCGACAAAGTGTTGGAAATGGTAAAATCAGTCAATCAAATCGGCTTAGAAGTATGTTGCACAATGGGCATGTTGTCGGGCGACCAAGCTAAAAAATTGAAAGAAGCCGGTTTATATGCATATAACCATAATTTAGATACATCCGAAGAACATTACGATAAAATCATTACGACCAGAACCTATCAAGATAGATTGAACACGATTGGCAACGTTCGAAATGCAGGCATCAGCGTATGTAGCGGTGGCATAATAGGAATGGGCGAAAATGATGAAGCACGAATCGGAATGATATATACCTTGGCGACTTTACCACAACATCCGGAATCTGTTCCGGTAAATGCATTAGTTGCCGTTGAAGGAACGCCATTAGAAGAAATGAAGCGCGTTTCCGTTTTTGAGATGGTTAGAATGATATCAACAGTTCGTATCGTTATGCCTAAAACGATGGTGCGCCTTAGTGCCGGAAGATTGGATATGACCACCGCTGAACAAGCATTATGTTTTATGGCAGGAGCTAATTCCATCTTCGCAGGCGATAAATTACTCACAACACCTAATCCAAGTTTCACTGACGACATGGAAATGTTCCGCCTTTTGGGATTAAAACCGAGAGCAGCATTTAAAGAACCGCAAATGGAAGCAAGTGAAATGTCTGTAACCGCAGAATGAATATCGAAGATAGAATTGGAAATTTCTTAGAAGAAAGAAAACAAAATAAGCTATATCGTTCGTTAAAACTGACCGAAGATTTAGTTGATTTTTCTTCCAATGATTATTTGGGACTTGCTCGTTCAGCTTTTATTCGCCAACAAGTTGATTTAGAATACCAGCAATATAAACATCAAAAAACGGGTGCGACAGGCTCACGTTTGCTAAATGGTAATTCTTCTCTATATGAAGAAATTGAAGAGCAAATCGCTCAAATTCATCACGCTGAAGCTGCCTTAATCTTTAATTCAGGATTTGATGCGAATGTTGGCTTACTATCAACCGTTGCCAGAAAAGATGATATTATCTTTTATGATGAATCTATTCACGCCTCTTTACATCAAGGAATAAAACTGAGCGGTGCCGAAAGTAAGTCTTTTGCTCATCAAAATTATGCTGATTTAGAAGCAAAGTTGAGCCTTTGTTCGCCTGAAAAAGTCAAGTTCATCGTTTCAGAATCTGTTTTTTCTATGAAAGGAGATAAGGCAGATTTGAAGATTTTGGCGCATTTTGCACAAAAATACAAGGCAAATTTGATAGTCGATGAAGCGCATGCAACCGGAATTTTTGGCGAAAAGGGAAGTGGCTTATGCCGGGAATTGGAAATGGAAAATGCTTGTTTTGCACGCATCTATACTTTCGGGAAAGCTATAGGAAGCCATGGTGCTGCTGTAGTTGGTAGTCGGCAACTTAAAGATTACCTGATTAATTTTTCCAAGAATTTCATCTACACGACAGCTTTATCTACACCTAATTTATTGAGCGTGAAACATAGTTATTTTTTTATTCAAAATAATGTAAATCAATTAAATAGATTGTTTAATCTAATTAATTTCTTTAAAAGTGAAATTAACTCATTAAACATCGATTATAAAATACTCGGCGAAGGTCCAGTTTTCTGTTTGTTGGTGTCTGGAAATGAAAATTGTCGTGATTTTGCTGCTTATTTTCAAGCAAATGGCTTAGATTTACGACCGATTCTTTCGCCAACAGTACCAAAAGGTCAAGAATTGATAAGAATCGTATTGCACAGTTATAATACGGAATTAGAGCTTAATAAATTATTTTCATTAATTGTTGATTATAAGTGATTTAGATATGAGTGGTTTCTTTGTTACTGGAATAGGAACAGACATAGGGAAAACAGTGGTTTCGGCTATTTTAGTCGAAGCTTTAAAGGCTGATTATTGGAAACCGATACAATCCGGCAATTTAGATTATACAGATACTGATTTTATCCGCGACTATACTATTCAGCATCAAACTCTGCACAATGAAGGATATGTATTTACAGAGCCGGTTTCACCGCATTTAGCAGCTGAATTAGAATCTAAACAGATTGATATACAATATCTTAATCTACCTAAGTCAAATAATTACATGATAGTTGAAGGTGCTGGTGGATTATTGGTGCCTTTAAATTCAAAATATTTAATTATTGATTTAATTAGTAAGCTACAATTTCCTGTTATTCTTGTTTCTAAGAATTATTTAGGAAGTATTAATCATACGCTTTTGTCCATAGAAATATTAAAACAGAAAAACATTCCAATTGCAGGAATTGTCTTTAACGGAACGCCAAATCCATCAACAGAAGACTTTATTTTAAAATATACACAACTTCCATTATTAGCAAAAATTCCACTTGCTGAGGAAATGTCAAAAGGATTTATCGTCCAACAAGCAGAAACAATGCGCAAAAGTTTAGAGCCGATTTTGGCAAACCTACCAAAGCCAAATTTATCTAACGACTTAACAATCGACTATGAATCTTTCTGAACGCGACAAGCAACATATTTGGCATCCGTTCACGCAACATCAGTTGGCACCCAACAATATTCCGATTGTTCGTGGCAGAGGGGCAATTTTGTTTGATGAACATGGCAAAGAATATATCGATGCCGTTTCGAGCTGGTGGACAAATATTTTCGGACATGCCAATCCGGAAATTGCCGATGCTATAAAAAAGCAGGTTGATATACTAGAACACGTCATTTTCGCCGGATTTACTCATCAACCAGCAATTGAATTGGCGGAAAATTTACTGAGCATTTTGCCCAAAAATCAAGCAAAAATTTTCTTTTCGGATAATGGTTCTACTTCAGTGGAAGTTGCCATCAAAATGACGATGCAATTTTGGTACAACCAAAACAAGCACAAAAAAACGTTCATCGCTTTCAAAAATGCCTATCACGGCGATACGTTTGGTGCGATGTCAGTCGGCGCACGCGGCGTTTTTAATAGCGCATTTGAGCCGTTTGCTTTAGATGTTGCCTTTGTTGATGTGCCAACAAATGAGAATTTTGAAAAAGTAATTGCCGATTTTAAACAAATTATTCAAACTAAAGATGTTGCCGGATTTATCTTTGAACCACTTTTGCTCGGTTCCGGCGGTATGTTGCTATATGATTCAAAACATTTAAATAGCTTAATTGAGATAGCCAAAAGCGAACAAATTATTTGTATTGCCGATGAAGTATTAACCGGATTTGGACGCACCGGAAAAATTTTCGCTACGGATTATTTGCACCATAAACCAGATATCTTTTGCTTGTCGAAAGGCATTACCGGTGGATTTTTGCCACTTGGCATTACAACATGTACACAAACAATTTTTGATGCTTTTTTGAGCGAAGATAAATTAAAAACATTTTTTCATGGTCATTCATATACTGCTAATCCGTTGGCATGTGCGGCTGCAAATGCCAGTTTTAAATTGCTGATTTCATCTCAAGAGAAAATTCAAGAATTGGTTGATTGGCAACAGGAATTTTATCTGCATTTACAAAAAAATAAAAAAATAGAAAATGTTCGTCAATTAGGAACTATCGTTGCGTTTGATGTGAAAACCGACAAAACTTCGTCTTATTTTAATTCTATCCGAGATTTTTTGTATGATAATTTTATACAACGAGGCGTTATATTACGTCCGCTCGGAAATACAGTTTATGTGATGCCGCCTTACATAATTTCCAAAGAAGAATTGCAACAAATTTATGTGGTTATAGATGAAATGTTGGATTTGTTATAAACCAACATCTAACACTAAACTATTTTCGTTTAAATCAGTATAGTTGAGCTTGTTTTTATCCAATATCTTTTTGAAAATACGTTGATGAAAATTGTCGTTGTCGCCTGAAATAATGAGATGTTTATAATTGAAATTTTTCTGGATATAATCGGCATCTAAATAGCAATTATCACTCAAGACCAAACCATCAATTTGCAAAGGTGCTTCAAAATTTTTTCTTGTATTATTTTTAGTTAGAAAATAAAATATTTGATTGTTTATGGCTAACAAGTCGTTTTTATAGTAGTAGGACGAATTTAATTTAGTAGAATCTAAAATGCATCGCTTGGAATTTTTGATACGAAAAACACGATGCGAATTTTGTATAGAAAATGAAAAATCTTTGTCGTTAATACTATCTTTTGAAATTAATATTAGATTTCCATTTTTATGGCTTCCAAGTACAAAATTTTGTTTAACAGCATACAATACAATTTTTTCTTTTTTCCATTCTTGTATCGTGTATTGATAGGAAACAAAAATTACAATCAACATTAAGATGCAACTCATTAGCATCCATTTTAATTGCTTTTTTAATACAAAAACCAAAACCAACAACATGGCAAACAACAATAATATTAACTGCGTTTTTGAAATGTATAAATTGTTTAATTTACCAAAAGGAAGTAAAGTCGTCCATTTTGATAACACAATAAACAAACTGATAAATCCTGAAATTAATTTGCCGAATGGAATGGCAATAATTGAAATAAAATGCAATGGAATCAACAAAATACAACACCATAAAATGAGAAACGAAAGTGGAATGGCGAATAGATTAGCCAACAGGAAATAAGTCGGGAAATTTCCGAAATAGTAAATGCTCAATGGTAATGTGAATATTTGTGCGGCTATGCTCGCAGACCAAAGTTGCAGTATTTTGTCTAAAAGATAATTTGAAGAAAGAAACAACGCATAAATTGGTTTATAAAAAAAGAACAAACCTAACATTGCTAAATACGACAATTGGAAACCGATATCAAACACAACAGTTGGTTGCAAAATAATTTGTATTAAAGCAGCACCGGCAAGCAAATTTAAACCACTTACATATTCTTTTCGTATCGTTCCGGTGTGAATTAGTGTAAATAAAACCGATGCTCGAACGCAAGCTGTAGATGAGCCGGTTACAAATGTAAACAGCCAAATAAATCCAAGAATAAACAAGAATTTTAATACACGAATTTGCTTGCTTTTACTCGTGATAAAGCTCAATAAAAATGTGAGCAACAGATATACTATACCAACATGCAAACCGGAAACCGATAAGATATGTAGAATTCCGGTATAAGAAAAAGTGTTGTATAATGCTCGGTCAATGTTGTCGTCGTTACCCAACAGAATGCCATCAGCCAATGCAAAGTTTTCTGTCTTTGCGATGTACTTTTTTAAGATGGAGCGCACGTATTTACTGATGTTGTAGCTGATTCGTTTCCACCATAATTGTTTGTGTTTTTGTGTAACTACAATATTTTGTGTTGGAATATATTGCTGCTGATAAATTTGCTTGTGCTCTAAAAATTGCTTGTAATTAAACTCGGCAACATTCTTTGGCGCTTGTATAGCATTATATCGCAGTAGAAACAAAACTTCATCACCAATTTCTAAAGTTGAAAGTGAACTATCTTTTTGTAGATAAACCAAAAGTTGCCCGCTACAAGGATGCGTTTGTTTATTGCTGTCTATTAATTGATGAACGGCAATTATAGTTTTATAACTTTTAGCAGTTGGCGTTAATGGAAGTTGAATTATTCCTTTAGCATATTCAACTTCAAATTTTGAAAAATGATTTTTTTGTTCTTTGTATTTTGTTTGAGAAATTAATAATCCACCTAAAACAAACAAACATAAATAAGCTAAAATGCTTGTTATTTTTTTAGCTGAAACGTTTCTTACATTAAAATGAACAAGCATAAAAACGACCAACAATAGGAGCGAAGCATCAAATAAATATTGAAATGAAAATGCAAAATAATAGAAGAAAAGAATACCAAAGATGAGCGGCAATACAATTTTGAACAATGGTATATGTGATAATTTATATTGCATTTACTAATGTATAAAAAATATATTAGAAAGCAAATGAGAAAATTTCACTTATCGGTCGGTGTCCTCACCGACAGAAATAGAATTGACAGAAAAAATGGTAGGTGAGACACCTACCATTTTTTTACGCAGAGTCCATTTCAAGAGACTCTGCTTGGAAATAAAAGTGATAAGAAGATACTACTCTAACAGAGTTAATCTAAAAAGACTCTGTTAGAGTGTCTGTTACCTTACTTCTTTCTATTTTTTTGTACTTCTTGTTGTTGCTTAATCATGTCTTGCATTTTTTGTTGAAATGCACTTTGCTTCTTTGGTTTCTTTTTATTGATTTCTATTTGTGCGCGAATCGCATCTTCATCAATATAGAATTTTTGAATAAGCCAATTTTGAGCAAATGTCAACACGTTGAATAGGAAATAATAATAACTCAATGCTGCCGGTTGCTTATTAAACATAAACAACAACATCACCGGCATTAAATATTGCATCATCTTCATTTGCTGTGCCATCATACCTTCGCCACCCATACCACCTGCAGGTTGCATTTGGCTGGTCATTTTCGTTACAACAACTGAGGAAATGGACATTAAAATAGTAAATAAGCTGATATGATTTCCGAATAAGGTACTGATGACCGGAATATGTGATGACCAACTAATTATTGAATCATAGCTGGATAAATCGGTTGCCCATAAGAATGGCTGTTGCCGCAACTCTATTGAAGATGGGAACAAGCGATACATGGCAATCAAAATCGGCATTTGTAACAACATGGGTAAGCAACCGCCAAATGGACTTACGCCGGTTTGACTGTATAATTCCATTTGTTTTTGTCCGAATTCTGCTTGGTTTGGATATTTCTTTTTCAACTCATCTAATTCCGGTTTCAACACTTTCATTTTTGCCATAGATAAAGTAGACTTAAATGTAAATGGATACGTTACTAATTTGATGATGATGGCTAAAATCAGAATATTAATTCCATAATTGGAAATAAATTTGCTCAAGAAATGGAAAATCGGAATGATAAAAAACTTATTGATTAATCCTAAAATACTCCAACCTAAAGGAATGATGTCGGTAAGTTCTACATCCATTTTCTTCAAAGCATCGTATTGGTTAGGTCCCATAAATAGCTTCATTGGGAAACTAAATGTATTGGAATTGTTGTAAGGAAGTTGAAGTTGGCTGGTAAACGTTTTTACAATTTTGTTGTTATCTTTTGGCGTTACAACTTTTATTTGTGCCTCTTTTTTGAAATTTGCTTGCTCTGCAATAATAGAAGTATTAAAGAATTTCTGTTTGTATGAAATCCATTTTAAAGGTGCTTCTAAAGTTTCTTCTTTATCTCTTGTTAAGTTGTCATCTTCTTTCACATCATTCATATAATAGATGGAAGAATTATAACGTTCATCTTCGATGCCACCTTCTTGTGCAGGCAAATTTTGTTTCCAATTTAGAGTAATGGGTTGGTTGGCAGCTAAAACATCAGCCATCTTATTAGCTTGAACGGCAAAATCTAATACATAACCTTTTCCGTTTAGCGTATAAGTATGCACATAAGTTTTTCCATTTCCTAAATTTATAGTATAGTTTATTTGCAACTGTTGAGTTCCTGAAATTTTTTGCGATGTGGTTGTTGTTGCGAAAAACAAATTTCCTGTTTGAACAGGTGTTTTGCTATCGTTTGTAATAAAGGAGAAATTAAAATCATCACCATTATTTTCAAATAAAATTAAAGGAGTATTTTGGAATGTTTTGTAATTTTTTAGTTCAACTTTTTTTATAATCCCACCTTTGTTGGAGAAGGTATAAATACAATCTTCATTTTCGATAGTAACTAATTGCTCGCTGCCTTTTGTAAAGGATGCAAAACTTCCTTCGGTGATGCTTGTTTGGGCGATACTATCTTGTTGAATATCGGCAACCTTTGTAGTATCTGCTTGCGCTTGCTCAGCTTTTAAAGTATCTTTTACCGGATATTTAGAGGCTTGTTTGGCAGTTTTGGGATGTGTTTTTAAGTATTGTTCTTGTTCGTAAACATTGTAGTAAGAAAAACCTACGAAAATGAAAATAATCAGTACAATACCAATAACCGTATTCTTGTCAAAATTCATCTATATCAAAAATTAGAAGTGCAAAGGTAGGAAAATAGCCCGAACCATACAAAAATGCCTAAATAACATTAGGTTAATTATCTATAAATAGAGAATGGCTAAAGCACCATTTTTACATCTATTTTTTGAAATTAAACTTGATTTTATCCGGCTCAATGCGCAATGAATCCATTTGAACAACGCGCAAAGGCTCGCTGAAGCTGGCATTGGCTTTTAAATCAGATTTAAAGCTGGTTTCTAAATCGTTGGTAGTTTGTACACTGGCGGTAAATGGTTTTAAGACTGGCGCTGAAATAACTTTTGACAATGGAATTTTTATTTTTTGGTCAACCGGCACCATTAATTCACCTTGAATTTTAACCATTTGCTTTATCGGAACTTGTGCGTGTACGGGAATTATTGTTTTTAGCGGAATATGATAATCTTGCATACTCAATGTTAAGGTATCTTGTACTTGCAAAGGTTGGTCGATAGGAATGTTTACTTTTACCGGAATAGTAGCTTTTACAGGCAAAGATATATTGAAGAAATGCTTGAAATTGGTTCTGATTTTAGTATCTAAAGGAATGGAAAAGTCAACCGCTAAAGAATCTTTTATTCTCAATTTTTGATTAAACGGAATGACTAAATTTTTTAGTGGCATTTCGGTTTGGTCCAAGTTAATATCTACAGGCAAATCAAAATTTAAGTCTAACACTTGATCCATAAAAACTTCAGTATTTAAAGGCACTTTAAGGTTCATTTTCAACGGCACTTCAAATTCTTCATTCAATTTGATACTTAACGGATCGTTTACGTTTATTTTTGTTTGTAAATCATTTAAAATGGAAATTAAAATGCTGCTATCAATTTTTGCTTTTAAAGGCACTTGCTCGTTGATATGAATTTTAACAGCTTTGTCTATTTGCATTTGCATCACCGATTTGGTAATAAAAAAAGTGATGGCTGCTACTAATAATAACAGAATTCCTCCTCCAATTAAATATTTTTTCATTCTTAATTATTCTTTTGTATAACAATATATAAATGTTTTTTTATAAAATTGTCCTAATTTGAATGGATTTTAGCGAAGGATAAATTTTATTGTAAGAAATGGCGATACGAAAATTTAAGTTTGAATTTGATTCGATGCATTATTATAGATTTAGTGTATATCGTTTGGGCAGTAATGTGCAAACTGTTTATACGTTTTTCTTAGATGATTTGTTGATTGATACAGCACAATTTCACAATAGAGAAAATATTTATCCTATTGCCAAAGAACACCAAATTCAAAAAATAATTTTGACACATCATCATGAAGATCATTCGGGCAACGTAGCATTTTTGATGAAGAAATTAAAGATAAAAGCGTATGCACATCCCGAAACCGTTAAGATATTGAAGAAAGGATATAAAGTAAATAATTTATCGAAGTTGCTAAGTGGACCGGTGGATAAAGCTATACTTTTACCAATTTTGGAAACGGATAAAATAGAAACTAAAAATTATACCTTGCAACCTATTTATACGCCAGGACATTGCGACGATCATTATTGTTATTATGAAGCCAATAAAGGTTGGCTGTTTTCCGGTGATTTGTTTGTAGCCGAACGGATAAAATATTTTAGTTATTTCGAAAGTATGTTGACACAAATTGAATCGTTGAAGAAGTTGCTGAAGTTAGATTTTGATGTGTTGTTTTGTTCGCATAATCCAAAAACGAAAAATGGAAAAGAACATTTGAGCAATAAGTTGCATTTTTTTGAAGATTTTGCCGGAAAAGTAACACAATATTACGGGCAAGGAAAATCGGTGAAAGAGATTTTCAGTTTAATGCGTATGAAAGAAAATGTGTATTATAAAGTGATTACTTCAGGTGAGTTTACGGCAGAAAATATGGTAAAAAGCGTTGTCAATGATTTGAACAGTCAACAATCTAAATAAAAAAAAGACCTCGATTGAGGTCTTTCATATAATTTCCAAAAAACTTATTCAGCAGCAGATTCTTCTTTTGCTTTAGTTTTTCTGGTTGTTGTTTTCTTAGGTTTCGCTTCTGTTTTTGCTTTTGGAGGAGTTGCTTTTGGTTTCACTTTGTGTGGTCTGGTTTTTCCGAAAGAACCTGCAAAAATTTTTCCTTTTCTTGTTTTTTTATCGCCACGTCCCATAATTATTGATGTTAATGTGTTTTAAATGAATGATTTTGTGAACGGCAAAGATACGTATTTTTTTAATTTTCTTTATTAATCAAAATTAAAATCTCTACAAAACTAACAATGGAATGTAAATTTTCTTTGCAAGCAGAGTCTCACATCGTGGACTCTGCGTATTTTTGATTCGGAATGTCATTTTCGCAGAAGCGGGAATCTCATTAAATTAAAACGCATAGAAACATAGCAGTTTATTCGACTTAACAGAAAAAATAGGACGGAATATGTTATGTTACGCAAACTAAACACCTGGAAAGGGTAAGAGGTTACAGTTGGACGTGACATATAATAGTAGTTGCAAAACTGACGCAGAGTCCTCTACGAGAGACTCTGCTGGGAAAGAAAAATTAAAGACGGAATATGCTTATGTTACGCAAACTAAACACTTGGAAAGGGCAAGAGGTTCCTGTTGGACTTGACATATAATAGTAGTTACAAAACTGACGCAGAGTCCTCTACGAGAGACTCTGCTGGGAAAGAAAAACTCTGGTGATGAGTATTTTTTGTTTTACAATTCTATAAACAAATACAAATGAATAAATCAAATGAGAAATAATATTGTTCATTCCTTTTATATTGGACTAATTTTTATTTGACCGCCAACTGCTTTTAATACTTTCATTATAGTTGAGAATTGTGGTTTTGCTCCATCTGACAAAGCTTTGTATAAACTTGGTCTGCTCATTCCAGTTTCTTCTGCAATTTTAGTCATTCCAATAGCTTTTGCAATATGTCCAATTGCTACTACAATTTCTGAATCATTCCCTTCTTCCATAACTGCATTTAAGTATTCAGCTATCATCTCGTGACTATCCAAATAATCTGCAATGTCAAATTTTGTTGGTTCCATATTTTATATGTTTAGTTTTGCTAAAATTTCTATCGCCTTTTCAATGTCTTTTTGTTGTGTTGATTTATCTCCACCAATTAATAGGATAATAATTTTTCCGTTGATTTCTTTGAAATATATTCGATAACCTTTGGCATAGTTAATTTTTAATTCTTTAATTCCGTTCCCGACAGGTTTGCATTCTCCAAAATGCTCTTCTGTTTCCAATTTTTGAAGTCTGACTAAGATTTTTGCTTTAGCTCTTAGATCATTTAATTTCCTAAACCATTTATCAAATTCTTGTGTTTTCTCAATAAAGTACATATTTTAATTTGTATCCAAGTAGATACAAAACTATAAATAATAATTCGATATTGCAAACTAAATTTTATAGGATTCGGATTTCATAAGGCTATATTTAACGATTTGGTTTGAAGAAGTGGCGGATTTTAGCACAAAAGTTCAATCGAATGACGAATGTTGACTTGCACAAATGTCTAAGCAAATCCGTTCAGCCCCGCTTTTGGCAATACCTTGTGAACTTAGCGTCTTAGTGGTTAAAATTTTTAGATTTCCGTTTTTGCGGAAATGACATTCGTGTTTATTTCAAAGAAAATTATACATTAAATCTGAAGTGCATGATGTCGCCGTCTTTTACAAGATATTCTTTGCCTTCAATTCGCAATTTTCCATTTTCTCGGCAAGCTGCTTCCGATTTATATTGTATGTAATCATTATAAGCAATGACTTCGGCTTTAATAAATCCTTTTTCAAAATCGGTGTGAATTACACTTGCCGCTTGTGGCGCTTTCCAACCTTCGTGAATCGTCCAAGCATGCACTTCTTGCACGCCTGCAGTAAAATAGGTGATGAGATTAAGCAATTTATACGCCGAACGAATTAATCTATTTAAACCCGGTTCGGTTAAGCCATATTCTGCTTGGAAAATAGCTTTATCTTCTTCTTCCATTTCAGAAATTTCGGCTTCAACAGAATTGTTTAATACAATTACTTGCGCATTTTCTTCTTGCGCTATTTTTTCAAGTGCTGCCGAATAGGCATTGCCTGTCAAAATAGATTTTTCATCTACATTGGCAACATACAAAACCGGTTTGTCGGTCAAGAAACACAAATCAGCGAAAAGGCTTCTATCTTCTTTTGAAAAATTTAAAGAACGAATATTCTTTCCATCGCTTAAACATTGCTGACATTGCATTAAAACATCGTATTCGTGCTTGGTTTTGGCATCGCCACCTACGCGTGCTTGCTTTTGTATTTTCGCAATTTTTTTCTCTACACTTTCCAAATCTTTCAATTGCAATTCCGTGTCAATAATATTTTTATCGCCAACCGGATTGATAGCACCTTCTTCGCGCAAAATATTTTCATCTTCAAAACATCTGATAACATGAATAATGGCATCTACCTCGCGAATATTTGCCAAGAATTTATTACCCAAACCTTCGCCTTTAGAAGCTCCTTTTACCAAACCTGCAATATCGACAAATTCAATAGTAGTAGGCACAATGCGGTTGGGTTGTACAATTTCTGCCAATGCATTTAAGCGTTCATCCGGCACATCAACCAAACCCACATTCGGTTCTATTGTACAGAAACGATAGTTGCTTGCTTGTGCTTTAGCATTATTAGAAACCGCATTAAACAAGGTTGATTTCCCGACATTTGGCAAACCAACTATTCCACATTGTAAACCCATATTGTTTGAATTATGTTAGAAAAAAATGAAAATGAACAAGCATTTTCGAAGCGCAAAGATACTCTTTTGTATATTATTGAAACTATAAGAAAATGGAATTAGCAAACTTCGTCTTCGCAGCGATGTGCTTCGCGTTCGGTTTCTAAAGTGATATGATGAATTTGTAGATGCATCAATTCGTGTTTGAGCGTTTTCTTTATATTTTGTTCTTCTTGTGCGTTCATGTTATTTTCTAAAGTGATATGAGCAGTCATAGCATTTTCTGTGGTGCTAATTGCCCAAATATGTATATGATGAATGTCTTTTATGCCGGGAATTGATAAGGCTTTGGCTTTAATCGTTTCTATGTTTATATTTTTGGGAACGCCTTCTAACACTAAAGCTAAACTATCAGTAAGTAAACTCCAAGTGCTGACAAGAATAAAAATAGCAATTAAAATACTTAATACGGCATCTATCCAATAAAGATGTGTGAAATAGATGATTATACCACCAAGCACAATGCCGGCAGAAACTAAAGCATCCGCAGCTAAATGTAGAAACGCACCTTTTACATTCAAGTCTTTTTCTTTATCTGCATGAAATAAATATGCGGAAACTCCATTTAAAATCATAGCAATAAAGCCAATAATAGCAACCGTTAATCCCGGAATTTCAACAGGATTAAACAAGCGTAAAAAGGCTTCGTAAACAATGAAAATTACGGTAAATAATAAAATTAATGCGTTGGCAAAGGCAACTAAAATAGATGTTTTCTTATAGCCATACGTATATTTTTCTGTGGATTTTACTTTGATGATTTTGAAAGCAAAAAAAGATAAAATTAAACTTGCTACATCAGCAAAATTATGTCCGGCATCTGATAATAACGAAAGCGAATGTATGTATAAACCTACGGCTACTTGTGCGACAACAATAAACAAATTAAGTGCAATGCCAATACTAAAGGCTTTATTTACTTTAGAAAAGTCGTACGCTGTTTGATGATGATGATGGTCGTGCGACATATTACTTTTGTTATTTATTCAACATTCAGATTAGAGTAAAGTTCCACTTAAAATTAAGGAAGCAACACCAAAGTAAATAACCAAACCTGTAACATCTACTAAGGTAGCCACAAAAGGAGCTGAAGATGCTGCCGGGTCGAAGTTTAATTTTTTGAGCAAGAGCGGCAACATGGAACCACAAAGTGAGCCCCAAAGTACAATAAACAAAAGTGTAAGCCAAACAGTAATGCCGATTAAAATATAATGTTCGCCATAAATAGGCGAGATGCTGTTCCAAATAATAATGCGCAAAAATCCGATACATCCTAAGATGGCGCCTAAGGCTAAACCGCTGAGAATTTCTCGTTTCATTACGCGCCACCAATCACTAAAGGTGATTTCGCCTAATGCCATTGCACGAATAATTAACGTAGATGCTTGCGAACCAGAATTCCCACCGCTGGAAATTATCAGCGGAATAAACAAAACTAAAACGACAGCTTTGGCGATTTCATCTTCAAAAAATGCCATTGCTGATGCAGTTAGCATTTCGCCCAAAAATAAGATAACTAACCAACCTGCTCGCTTTTTAATTAATTCAAGAAAAGGAGTTGACATATACGGCTCATCCAAAGCTTCTGTACCACCAATTTTATGGATATCTTCTGTTGCTTCTTCACTTTCCACACGCAAAATGTCGTCGATGGTTACAATGCCTAACAATATTCCATTGTCATCTATAACCGGCAACACTGCTCTGTTGTTTTTCTTAAAAATTGCTGCCGCGGTTTCTTGGTCGTCGTTGACATGTAATGCCAAATATTTTCGGTCCATCAACTCGTTTAATTTTTTCTCCGGTGGTGCAATCAAGAGTTCTTTTAAGTTGATGTCGTCAATTAGTTTTTCATTTTCATCAAGAATATAAATGAAGTTGATGTTTTCAATACTGCGTCCGTATTTTCTTATCTTATCTAATGCATATTGAATAGTGTCGTTGCTGTTGACTTCAATATAATCCGGATTCATCAAACGACCGACGCTATCTTCGGGATAGCCAAGTAATGCTAAGGTTTCTACTCTGTCATCGTGTGGTAAAAAAAGCACTAAACGTTTTACGGTTTCGCTGGTTAGTTCGCTTAATAATGCAGTTCTATCGTCGAAATGCATATTTTGGATAAGTGTTGCAACGACGTGCGATGGCAATGTGTGAATGAGTTTTTTCTGGAGTTTGACATCGAGAAATTTGAGTGTTTTTACGGCTCGATGTGGTGCTAAATGAAGTATGATTTTTTCTCCATGTTCCGGATGCTCATTTAAAAAATCTGCCAACTCTGATGTTCTAAAGTCATCGAATTGTGGATTTTCTTGGTTTAGAATTTCCTGAATTTGAACTTCATTGTTTTCTTCCATAACAGCAAATGTAAGAAATTTATTAGGTTGACTTTTAATTTTATTTTTTTAGAAAATGCGATTTTTCTATTCTAGATATATTATAAAATAAAAAAGCCCGCAAGAAAATGCGAGCTTATTATTTAGTTGAAACAATGTCATATTAATCCCATTTTTCTGCTTCTTCATCAACATTTTCAACAGATGAATTTGTTGAAGATTGAACAGTATCTACTTTCACTTCTGCGACTTCTTCATTTTTGTTGTTATCGCTATCAGAATCTGATTTGTAATCGTCATAATTATCATAATTATGAGCTTCAAAATCGTAATCCGGTAAGAGTTCTGTTTTTACATAATCAATAGTTTCTTGCATGGCATTTACAAATTTTACAAAATCTTCTTTGTATATAAAAATTTTGTGTCGTTCGTAGTTGTCGTCGTCCATTCGTTTTTTACTTTCCGTAATGGTTAAGTAGTAATCGTTGGCTCTGGTTGTGCGCACATCAAAAAAGTAAGTTCTTCTTTTTCCGGCTCTGATTCTTTTTGAATAAACGCCATTTTTGTCATAATTTTTTTCGTTCTCCACGGCTACATTTTTTATTGGTCACAAAATATTTCAATTTTTTTTACTTTGCTAAATTAATACTCAACAATAGAATTTTTTATGTTAATAACAAATTGTAACAATTAAGATTCTACAGCCTCAATTTGTTGTAGTTGATATAAGTCAAAGTACACACCATTTAATTTCATCAACTCATCGTGTTTACCTTGTTCAACTATTTTTCCATCTTCTAAAACAATTATTTTATCAAAGTTCATGATGGCAAACAATCGATGAGTAATAAACAAAACGGTTTTATTTTGTAAGGTTTTATTGAGGTTGTTTAAGATTGTTTTTTCGGTGTGCGCATCCACAGCAGAAAGGCAATCATCCATAATAATTAATTCCGGATTTTTCACAAATGAACGCGCAATAGAAATACGTTGTTTTTGTCCGCCGGAAAGCATAACACCACGTTCGCCTACAATGGTTTCGTATTTTTTTGAAAGTTGATTGATATCATTATGCACGTGTGCAATTTTTGCATAATGCTCAATTTTTTCAAAAGGCTGTTCATCACTTCCAAACAAAATATTATTTTTTATACTGTCTGAAAACAAGAAAATATCTTGAGGTGTGTACCCGATTTTATTTCTGAAAGAATAGATATCTATATTATGTAATAATTTCTGGTTGATAGAAATATTTCCATTTTGAATATCATAAGTGTGTAAGAGCAATTCAGCGATGGTAGATTTTCCGCTTCCTGTTTTACCAACAATGGCAACTTTTTCGCCTTTATTAATTTCAAAGCTGATATTGGTGAGTGCTTGGATGCCTGTGTCCGGATAAATAAATGAAACATTTTTGAATTGGATATGTTCAATTTCATTTATGGCAACATTAGAAGAGTTTTTTATTTCGGTTTTATCATCCAAAAAATTATTAATGCGTTTTTGTGATGCTTCGGCACGTTGAACAAGCGAAACACACCAGCCTAAAGAAGCAACCGGCCAAGTGAGCATATTAATATATACCACAAACTCAGCGATATTACCGGTGGTAAATCCTCCTTTTTGAATTTCAATACCGCCGATATAAATTACCAATAATAAACTCAAACCAATTAGCAAAACCATCAACGGCATAAAAAAAGAGTTTACTCTTGCCAATGATATATTTTGCTCTTTATAATCTTCGCTAGATTGGTAGAATTCTTCTTGTATTTGTTTGTCGATGGCAAACGATTGAATAACACGAACGCCTGAAAATACTTCTTGTGCTCGAGAGGTTAAGGCTGATAAAGCAATAGAAATATTTTCACTTTTTACGTTGATGATATCACTGACTTTATAAATGCTATAAACCAATAAAGGCAAAGGCAACAACACTAAAATGCTCAATTTTGCATTGACGCTAAACATTACATATATCACCAAAATAAACATTGTTGCCGTGTTGATGAAATACATTATCGCAGGACCAACATACATACGCACCCGAGAAACATCTTCGCTAATTCGGCTCATCAAATCGCCGGTATTATTGCGTTTATAGAATGCCGAACTCAATTTTTGATAATGCAGATACATCTCATTTTTTTGGTCGTATTCGATTTTTCTCGACATCACAATTATCGTTTGACGCATAAAAAACATCAACAAACCTTTTATTAATGAAGTAACAATAATTATCGCAGCAAAAAATAAAATGGTGTAAATAATTCCGTATTGAAATTGTTTTTGGATTTGAAAACCTTGAGCAAGTCGATAAATTGAAAGATTATCTTCTAAAACGTTAATCGCATATCGAATATATTCTGGTGTATATAAACCAAAAATATTTGATGAAATGACAAACACAACGCCTAAGAGTAAAAGTGTTTTGTATTTGATAAAATATTTATTGACGGCGCGTAATGCTTTCATTGGTACGAAATTACTCAAAAAAATATCAACGTATATTAAGAATAAAAGTTTAAGAAATCCATATCGTATTGGATTTAATATGACACCATTTCTTCATTATCTTTAGAATTTATTAATGTGATTTTGAACATAATGCGTGTTGGAATTTCCAAATTAAAATTATCTTTGCAGTGCAAAAAGTTCCTTTACATATATGATAACCAGAAGAAGCGTTCGTATCAAAGCCATGCAATATTTATATGCTTATGAAACGTCTAATCATTTGCCTACATCTCATTTTATTTCCTATTTAGAAAAAAGTATTCTCTCTGTAAAAGAACAATACCTTTATATTTTATTATTACTTCGCGAAGTTGCCAATTTTGTTGAGAGTGATGCTAAAATTAAAGCTTCTAAATACATTAAAACGGATGACGATAAAAACTTCAATACAAAATTGTTGAGTAATATTCTTGTTCAATTTTTGAATAATGACAAAGAGTTTGAATCAGAAATTAAGAAATCTAATACAAAAGAATTGATTAATGAAGATTTGGTACGAAGATTATATAAAAACTTCACAATATCGAACGAATATAAAACCTATTTAAGCAACGGAGTAGAATTTAACTTGGAGGAGGACAAGAAATTAATCTCATTTTTATTAGAACAAATTATATTGGAAGATGAAGTGTTCGAGTCTTATGTCGAAGAATATTTTACGAATTGGATTGATGATGCCGAGTTTGTTGTAGATGCTGTTCAAGAAGTTATTCTAAAAAGTAAAACAGAATTAAAACTCCATTTAGAGAAAGAAAGTTTACAAGAAAAGTTTAAAGAACTGACTCAGTTTGGCATTGATTTATTTTCTAAAGTCGTGAATGAAAAACAGACGATTGACGGTTTATTTTTACCAAAAATAAAAAATTGGGAAGCCGACAGATTAGCTATTGTAGATATGGTATTAATAAAAATGGCAATAGCAGAATTCTTGTTTTTCCCAAGCATTCCGGTAAAAGTCAGCATCAACGAATATTTGGATATTGCCAAAGAATACAGCACACCAAAAAGCAAAGATTTTATTAACGGCATTTTAGATTCCATTTTGCAAGATTTAAAACAGCAAAATAAATTGGAAAAAGCAGGCAGAGGCTTGATTTAATTAATTGGTTGCTATCTCCAACAACCATTTCTATTTCTGTCGGTGAAGACACCGACCGACAATAAATAATAATTCTTTGATAAAAAATCTTATTTTTAATTATGCAAAAAATTAAAAAAATAGGAATTGTACTTTTGGTGTTGATTATTATTTATATTCTTTTGCCACAATACGTACAAATGGGCTTGAAACACAATTTCGCCAATGTGGATGATTATAAATTATTCGACAAGCATGTGGTACAAAAATCTACCACGCCAACAGTTTGGCAAATCAGCGAGAACTATAATAAAAAGCAACCAACTCAAGCATTACTAGATTTTTTTGATGCCCGAAAAACTTGTGCGTTTTTAGTTATCCAGAATGGAAGAATTGTATATGAACGCTATGCGCAAGATTACACCAAAGAAACTATTTCGGGCTCGTTTTCTATGGCAAAAACGGTGAATGCTTTATTGATTGGTAAATTATTAGAACAAGGAAAAATTGCTTCTTTAGATGATGATGTAAAAAAATATGTGCCGGAATTAACACAAATTCCCGAAGGACAATTGAGCATCAGAGCTGTTATAACTATGAGTGGCAACTTGGATTGGAATGAATCGTATTGGAATATTTTTTCGCTTACTGCTGAGTCGTATTATGGAAATGATTTGAACAAATTAATGGGAAAAATCAAATTAAGAGAAGATCATCAACAAGGAAAATTATGGGAATATCAGAGTATTTGTACGCAAATTTTAGGTTATATAATTAAAAATGTAACACATAAATCTATTGCAGAAAATTCCAACGAATATTTGTGGCAGCCATTAGGAGCGGAGAGTGATGCTATTTGGAGCACCGACAAAAATGGAATGGAAAAAACATTTTGTTGTTTGAATGCAACAGCACGCGATTTTGCTCGACTTGGGCAAATGGTTTTACAAAACGGGAAATGGAATAACACACAAATTATAGATTCAAGTTATATTGCCGCCATGACAACGCCTGCAAATTATCTGCAAGATGAACGAAAAAATGCCGTTGATTGGTATGGTTATCAAACTTGGATTATCAACTATAAAAACTTGAAAGTGCCTTATTTTAGAGGTATTTTGGGACAATTTATCTTTGTAATTCCGGAAAAAAATGCCGTGATAGTTCGCTTAGGCAAAAAGATTAAAAAAGATGCTGACGATCCAAAATATCAAAATGACGATATTCGAAATTATTTAGAAGCCGGTTTGCAAGTTTTGGAATAAAAATTTATGTCGATTTACTTCTGTTGTTGTTGAAAACAAAAAATTCCAAACATTTAATCACACATATATTCATAAGTATTGGCTATAGAGTCGGTTCCGGAAACATCCAACATTTTTGTTGTTTTTCCATCTTCGTCAAATTCATACATATAGACAGTTGGTGAGCCACCTGAAAAAGATATAGACTTTAATAAATGCTTGTTCGAGATATATGTTGCTGAGCCTAATGTACTTAAGGTACTAATGCTAAAATAATCGCCAAGAGTTACCAGCTTATCTTTATAGTATTCACAGGTTAGGTATGGTGAGCCGTTTTCACTTCCACTTACCAAGTCACCATTAACATAGATATGCCAATTGCTGTAAAATACTCTTATGAAGTTTGTTTGGATTTATTGGTAGGTGTTTTCACATTTCTGTCGATGTGGCACCGACAGATAAGGAAAATAAAAATCAATTTTTATAGTTGTAAAACTCAAACTTTTAGTAAGTTATTTATTTTATTAATCACATGCATATGTAATAATATATGAAGATGTATTTGTTCCGTCGTTAATCGTTAATTTTGATACATTACCATTGCTATCGAATTCATAAGTATAATTATAAGTAATTCCACTTGACGTAAGAGTTTGAGATTTTATTAAGTTTTTAGATTTAAGATATCGCCCATAACCAAAATTAGAGAATTGAAAAAAATCCAAGTAATCTCCTTTTGCTGATGATTTGTCTGTATAATAGTCTATTGTTCCAATAGTAGTTCCGCCTTCTGTGACAGATATAGGGTTTCCATTTGAATAATTTAAATTCTGAATACTTAAAGAGGCAGGAGAAAAAGATTGGTCAGTATATTGAATCAAATCCCAAGATGCATTATAAGAGTAAGAAACTTTTCCATCTAATACACCTGTATTACTATAGGAATATACTTCTTTTAAGAGATTTCCATTTTCAAAAACTAATGAATCGCGATAAGAAAACCCACTACTCGTAGTTATCCTATTTGCTGAATTACCAAAATAAGAATAAGTAATATTTGAGCCACTATTGCTAACAGCAGCTATAACTCTCCCTTGAGAGTCGTAACTAAAATAAGTAGTATCATTAGAGAAAGTACTATTCGTTATTACAGATAAAATCCGACATTCAGGTGTTTTATCTTTCTTACAAGAAGAAATAATTAATGCACAAACAATAGAAATAAAGAGGCTTAAAATAAAAGTTGATTTTCTCATACAATTTGGTTTTGTAGAATAAAATTAAAAAATAAAAAAGAAATCTCCTACTCTAAGGAATAAATTTCCATGATATTTGCCAAAATTTTTGGAAGGTCTATTTTTAAGTCGATTAATTTTCCGGAATGAATATCGAAGACCCAGCCATGAACCGTAATGGAACGTTGTTTGTAGGCTTGTTGTACCGCTGCAGTTTTTATAAGATTAACACATTGCTCTTGCACATTCAATTCAACTAATCTATTATATCGGGCATTTTCATCAGAGATGGCATTCAGTTCTTCTTTGTGCAAACGATAAACATCTCGGATATTTCGCAACCATGGATTTAAAATACCTAAATCTTCAGCTTTCATGGCTGCTTTCACGCCACCGCAATAATAATGACCGCAAACAATAATGTGTTTAATGCTTAATTGGCGCACTGCATAATTCAACACCGACATCACACTCAAATCGACATTGTTGACTAAGTTGGCAATATTGCGATGTACAAAAACTTCGCCGGGTTGAACGCCCATAATTTCTTCAGCAGAAACTCTACTGTCTGAGCAACCGATATATAAAATTTCAGGATCTTGTCCTTTTGATAAATTTTCAAAATAATGTTGATCGAGTGCTAATTTCTCGCTTATCCATTTCTCGTTATTTTTGAAAATTTGTTCTATTTGCATCTGAAAATTAATCCTATTATCTATGCAATATAAAGGATTAATTTCTAAAGAAGGTTCTTTTTGGTTGTAAATGAAGAATTAATTCTTGTTCTTTAATTTTTCGTACTCTTTTTCTACTGCATTATCAGAAGTATGATAAATGTTGTAATAGCTAAAGCCAAGTCCAATTCCCCAAAAGAATGTAGTCCAAGCCGGCCAAGGTATAGTTGATTGAATATCTTCGCCTCTTGTAAAAAACCAAATTACCCAAAGAAAAATATTTACCCATATATAAGTAAATAAATGTCTTTTAAATTTTACTCTTTTTTGAGCTTGTCTCCATAAGTTTTCATCTTTGTTTTCCATTTTTTTAATTTTTAAAGGTTAAATAATTTTTGATATCTTCTACATATTTTTCAAATGCTTTCTGTCCTTTTTTCGTGATTTTACATGTTGTTTTAGGATAATTATTTTCAAACGATTTTTTTACTTCAATGTATTCAGCATCTTTTAATTTACTTAGTTGAACACTTAAATTGCCGTTTGTTGCACTTGTTGCTTCTAGTATATAGGTAAAATCAGCTTCTTTTACATTTACTAATAACGATATTATGGCCAATCGCAATTGTGAATGTAATAGAGGATCTAATTCAACAAAGTTATTCTTCATCTTCTTTTTAGTTTTTTTGTTGAATATATGCACGTCTTAATAAAAATGCAGGAATAATATATGACACGAGGACAGCTAATGCCAATACTAATAATTGTTCTGCACCTTCAATAAAAGTAATGGCAAAACTTAATATAAAACAAGCTATGCCGCCCAAAACTAAAGGTGTAAATTCTATTGTTTTTCCAGTTGCAAATGTGCCAACTCCATATAATAGAATAAAGATTGATAAACCGTTAAAAGAATCGTTGGCAGCAAGTACACTTACAATAATAAATGAAATACCTAAGCCCAGCCAAAGCCCATTGAGTGCAGACGAAATATGCGTTTTTACTTTGATTTGTTTCTGCTCTCGAGTATATAAGAATATATGAATAATCGCTGTAATAGGCATTAAAAACCAAACTATTTGTGTGTGTTTCATATACATTTTTAGCATGATGTATTGCAGTATGGCACATATAAATACAGCAAAACCCCAAAGAAAGAAATACTTACTTCTGTCGCTTAATTGTCTTTTTGATTTTTCTATCATCTGTTGAATGATGGCGATGCTTTCTTGTTCAGAGATATTTTTTTCTTCCATTATTTGTAAATTTATTGCAAATATAAAGTAGTTTATGTTATAAACCAAATTTATTTTGTTAAAATTTTGATAGAAATAGAATCAGATTAAATATTTTCGTTTTATGTTGGAGCATATCGTTATTCAAGAAGTAGCCTATCAATCTGATTTACATAAAAAATCTATTCAACTTAGGTATGAAATCCTACGAGCTCCATTAGGCTTACAATTTACTGAAGAACAATTAGCAGAAGAAGTCAACCAACATCATATTGTTGCACTATATAATAAAGAAATAGTAGGCGTGGTTTTATTACAAGTTTTAAATCCTACAATACTGAAAATGCGTCAATTTGCAGTTGAAACTACTTTACAAAAAATGGGAATAGGAAAGGAGTTAGTTCAATTTTGTGAAGAATTTGCCATTAAAAATAATTACACGAAGATAGAATTACATGCCAGATCAAGTGCGGTTGGTTTTTATCTCAAACAAGGATACAGAATTACTTCTGAAGAATTTAAAGAAGTAGGATTACCGCATTATAAAATGCAAATAAAATTGACAAAATAAATTTGCTGTTGACTTTTTCAAAATAATTGATTAAGTTTGATTTACATAAAACCCTTGTCCCATGTATTTTTTATTTTTAATTGCATTTTCGCTAGTGTATATTTTATTATTCAAACGCGAAAGAAAATCTGGATTTATTATTAATGCCGTTCCAGCTTATGTTCCTAAAAGAAAAAAAATGAAAGTATATAAAATGCCGGTTCCGGATGATATACCAAAATTCTACTTTTTTAAGAAATTTTTTATGAAGTAGAAATCAGAGAAATTAATAAGTATTTCTTCAAGAATACTACTGAAAACTTATTTCAGGAGTTTGAGTTATTAAATTTTAGGAATGGAAAATAAAGTGTACCCGGGGCGGGACTCGAACCCGCACAACCGCGATGGTCACAGGATTTTAAGTCCTGCGTGTCTACCATTCCACCACCCGGGCGCAACTTTAAAC
>JAGQYE010000109.1 GCA_020436225.1 Bacteroidota bacterium
AATGGTGTTGAAATCAGACAAAACAAAGGAACGGATATTTATTCAACTTTAGAGAAAACAATCGGTTTTGCGCGTATAGACCAGCCGGAAACGTTTTATAGAAAATCGTGTTTAGATGCAATTGGTCTGTTGAATTCGGATTTACATTATGTAATGGACCGAGATTGGTGGATTCGCTATTTGTTGCTATTCGGTTTAAACGGAATAGAAAAAACAAACGATATTTTGGTTAATTTTCGTTCGCATCCAAGTTCCAAAACCAACAATTATTTACAGCGTTTTGACGAAGAAGCGCACAATGTATATTATAGTATTGCTCGACAACATCAACTTCCTGAACAAGCTATTTTTGAAAAACTTTGGAACCTACAAGAAATCAAAAATGTTGATTATAAAACTTCATTAAATCAACCACAACTTCAATCTTCAATACATTATTATTTATTACAGCTTGCATTTATTGCTTATGCAAAAAACAATTACAATGATGCCAAGAAAATAATAAAATCAATACAAACAAATTTCTTATCAAAAGATGATATCGCACAACTCAATAGCGTAAAAAATAGAATAAAATATTTACCTATTTGGTTAAAAAAGCTTTTAAATAAACGCTAATTTTGGAACTAAATTAATCTGACATTGAATTTTTCAATCATCATACCTACTAAAAACAGAAACAATATCTTGTTGGAGAGTTTGTCGTATGCTATAGATGCTTGTAAAAATCATCAAGTAGAAATAATCATTGTAAATGATGGGGATAAAGCAATCGAATTACCGAATGAATTTGTAGATAAGGTTAAAGTGCTGAAAAATCCAAAAAGCGGAGTGGCTTCCGCCAGAAATTTCGGTGCAAAAAATGCAACTTCAGAACATTTAATTTTTATGGATGATGATATGTGGATGCAAGCCGATAATATTCCTGCTTTAGAGCAACTTATCTCGACGCTTCCTCAAAATTCATGTATTAATTTAAATTGGACATATCCTTCATCTTTAATTTCTAAAGCCGAAAAAACTCAATTTGGAAGATATTTGCAACATTATCATTTCACTTCTTTAAAAGGTTGGTGTAAAGATTTGCCTTGGGATGACGATAACTTATTTTTGATAAATAGTATTACCAGTCAATTTTTATATATTCATAAAACCACTTGGCAAAATGTAGCCGGTTATAATGAAAATTTTCCGCATGCCGGTTTTGAAGATCACGATTTCGCTCGAAGGTTACATGAAACCGGAACAGAATTTTATATTTATCCAAAGAGTTTTTTATTTCACAACGAAGCCGACCGATTAAACCCAAAAGATTGGCTGGCGCGCAAACAACGTGGAGGCGAAACGCGCAAATATGCCGTTCATTTTGGATATCATAATTTAGCCTTACATTATAGTTTATTTAAATCAGTGGTATATTCTATTTGTATTTTTATAAAGCCTTTATTGTTTATCTTTTTGAAGTTAATACCGAATATTCCAGCTTTTGATTTTATCTATTTTAGAATAATAAATTTATTATTAGGCACACATTCTTTCGAAGGTTATACAAAAACTAATCCTATTGACTAAAGTTGTTTACATAGTATTTAATATTGATAAAGCCAACGAATTTGAATGGGTTGCCGAAAGATTAGATAGCAGCAAATTCTCATTGGAATTTATTTCAATACATTCAAAATCGGAAACACCATTCAAAGACTTTTGTGCACAACATAAAATTCCATTTCATCATGTTTCTTACTTTAGTAAGAAAAATATTGTTGTAGCTTTTCTTAAAACCTTTTTATTGCTTTGGAAATTAAAACCCAATGTAGTACATGCACATTTATTTGAAGGTGGGCTTATTGGTATTACGGCAGCATTTTTTGCAGGCATAAAAAAAAGAATATATACGCGACATTATGCAACGCAACATCACGAGTACGCACCGAATGGCGTTAAGTACGATAAATTTACTAACTTACTTTCTACTTGTATTATTGCAACCAGCAAAAATGTAGAAGATGTATTAATTAGAATGGAAGCGTGTCCGCCAGAGAAAGTTAAACTCATCCACCATGGATTCCCTTTAGAAGATTTTAGAAATATTTCTGAAGAAAGAATTTTAGCAATAAAAGAAAAATACAAAATAAATAGACAACCTATTGTTGGGGTTGTTTCAAGATATTTACACCTTAAAGGCATCCAATATATTATTCCGGCATTTAAAAAAATATTGGAAACATATCCAAATGCAATGCTCGTTTTAGCCAATGCAAAAGGTGAATATAAGTCAACTATTCAGCAATTATTGTCAACGTTACCTTCACAAAATTATGTCGAAATTCCATTCGAATCTGACAACGCAGCACTTTTTAAATGTTTTGATATTTTTGTGCATGTTCCAATCAATGCAAAAATTGAAGCTTTCGGACAAATTTATATTGAAGCTTTAGCTGCCGGCATTCCAAGTATTTTCACGCTTTCGGGTGTTGCAGCAGAATTTATCGTAAATAAAGAAAATGCGCTCGTCGTCGATTTTGAAAATGAAAACCAGATTTATGATGCATTGAAATTACTTTTATCTAATAATGCTTTATCAGAAAGTATAATAGAAAATGGCTATCGTTCGTTAAATATGTTTTCTATCGAACAAAAAATGGCTGCATTAGAAAAATTATATCTCTAATAAGTTTTTATGCGACCAACTATCTCTGTAATTATTCCTTGCTACAATGCGGCTCAATATATTGAGGAAACATTACAATCTATATATTCACAAAAATTTTCAGGCACCTTAGAGGTCTTATTGATTGATGACGGCTCGTCTGATGATTTGAAAAATAGAATCAAATCATTTCCCGAACTTCAATATTTTTATCAAATTAATTCTGGCGTTTCTGCAGCCAGAAATTATGGTTTACAGTTAGCTGTTGGAGATTTTGTCATCTTCTTCGATGCAGATGATTTGATGTCTGAAGGATTTATTGAAGCACGACTTCAACCTTTACTTACTTCTGATAAATATGGTTTTAGTTGTGGTAAGGTGAAGCCTTTTCCTGTAAAACGAAAAATACTTTTTGGCGCAGCTGAAAACATAGAAGAAGAAGTGTTGCTATACAACCAACAAATAGCAACTTGTCCGTCTAATTATCTTATTAGAAGAAATATTTTAGTAGAGAACAATATTTTGTTCAACGAAAATTTAGCAAGTAGTGCCGATCGCTTTTTTTTATTAGAATTAAATCAATTTTCAAAATGTATTTTGGTGGAGGAAAGTCCAATGCTATATCGAATATCAGAGTCAAGTATGTCGCATTTTGTTTCTCGAAATTTAATTAATGATAGTAATCAATTTAGAAAAGAAGTTGAAAAAAATAATTTAGCACCAAAATCTATACGAAATATTTTTTTACGAAAAATTTATTATATCCTCGGTGCCGGATATATTAGAACAGGAAGGCCAATTAGAGGATTATATTTTCTGATAAAACGATTTTTTGTCCATCCATTAAAATCACTTAGAAAAGAAAATTAGGTATGTGTGGAATCTTAGGAATTTTTTCGAACAAAGGTGTTCAAGTGGATAAACAGAAAGTATCTACACTATTACAACATCGTGGCCCGGATACCAATGGAGGTTATACTTCGCCCAATGGCAAACTTTATTTTCATCACTATCGACTAAGTATTCTCGATTTATCAGAGCTGGCTAATCAACCTATGGTTTCCTCTTGTGGAAAATATGTGATTATTTTTAATGGAGAAATCTATAACTACTTAGAACTGCGACAAAAATTATTGCATTTTAATTGGAAAACTTCCGGCGACACAGAACTTATTGTAGAATTATATGCACATTATGGAGAGCAAATTATTGCTTGGTTAAATGGAATGTTTGCATTTGCCATCTATAATGTAGAAACCGAAGAACTCGTTTTAGCGCGTGATCAAATTGGAATAAAACCAATATACTACTATTGGGATGAAAATAAGTTTATTTTTTCATCCGAAATAAAAGCAATTAAAAGCATTCTTCCTCAAAAACCTGAGGTTGATTTAACTACAATTCCATACTTTCTGCATCTTGGCTTTATTCCTGAACCTCATAGTATTTATAAAAACATTTATAAATTTCCGAGTGCTTCTTTTTGTAAAATATCTTTAAGAACTTATAAAAAGGATAAAAAATTTATAGAAACAAATTCGTATTGGAAATTATATAAACGACTAAAAGAGAAGCGATTTTCAAATTACAAAAAGGCTGTTTCACAATTAGAAGAATTAATTATTGACTCTATAGATAAACAATTAATAAGTGACGTTCCTATAGGCACATTTCTCAGTGGTGGTATAGACTCAAGTTTGGTTACTGCAATTGCCGGAAAAATAAAAAAAGATACTATTACCACATTTAGCATAGGATATAATGAAAAAGAATATGATGAATCTTATTATGCTGAGAACGTTGCATACTTCTTAAAAACCAATCATCATACTATAAAAGTAACCCAACAAGATGTTCACGAATTGTTGCCCAATATTATAAAAGTATATGATGAGCCATTTGCTGATACTTCGGCATATCCAACTATGTTGATTTCTAAATTTGCACGCCAACACGTAAAGGTAGTTTTAACCGGCGAAGGAGGCGACGAATTGTTCTTAGGATATGGAAATTATATTTGGGCAAATAGATTAAATAATCCTTTCGTGAAAGCCCTACACCAACCTTTTTATCAACTGACTAAATTTGGAAACAACAGAATAAAACGTGGTGGACTTTTATTAGATTATGGAAAGAATAGCACTAATATTCAAAGCCATATTTACTCTCAAGAAAATTATTCATTTGCACAAAAAGAATTGAAAAATTATTTAAAAATCTCCACAGGAAATTTTGCTTCTGTTCGACAAAGTGCAAAAATAAAAAGAAATTTAAGTCATATTGAACAGCAATCTCTTTGGGATATAAATTTTTACTTGAAAGATGATTTATTAATAAAGGTGGATAGGGCAAGCATGTTATATTCGTTGGAAGCGCGTGTGCCGTTATTGGATTATAGAATTGTTGAATTTGCGGCTAACTTGCAACAAGATTTTAAACTACGAAATGGAATTTCAAAATATATTTTAAAAGACGTTCTCTATAAGTTCATTCCTAAAGAATATTTTAACAGACCTAAAAAAGGATTTGCTATTCCGCTTCAACTATGGTTGCAAAAAGAATGGCGATTCTTAATTGATAAATATCTATCAAAACAATGTATAGAACAATACGGGATTTTTAACGTAGAGAAAGTAGAAGAACTAAAACAACGCTTTTTTAAAGGTGAAGATTTTCTATACAATAGAATTTGGGTAATTATTGTGCTACATTGGTGGTTGGAAGAAAATGCATAATGGCAATTAATGTTTTATATATTTCTTATGATGGTATGACCGACCCGCTTGGTCAAAGTCAAGTGATTCCATATTTAATCGGTCTAACAAAATCGGGTTATTCTTTTACATTATTAAGTTGTGAAAAAGAGGAAAACTTCCAACAACATCAACAAAAAATACAACAAATTCTTTCAGAAAATAATATTCATTGGCAACCCATTTCCTATACTAAAAAGCCTCCTGTTTTTTCTACTATATACGATGTCTTCCGCATAATAAAGCATGCAAAAAAATTACATCGGGAAAAACAATTTTCTATCGTTCATTGTAGAAGTTATATTGCTGCTTTGGTCGGCATGAAAATGAAAAAGCAATTGGGTGTCAAATTTATTTTTGATATGCGTGGCTTGTGGGCAGACGAACGCGTGGATGGGAAATTATGGAATCTAAAAAATCCATTATTCTTATTGGTATATAATTATTTTAAGAAGAAAGAAAAAGCTTTTTTAGAACATGCTGATTATACTATTAGCTTAACACAAAATGCAAAAGATGAATTGCATTCTTGGAAACATATCCAACATCAGCCTATAAAAATAGAAGTTATTCCTTGTTGTGTTGATTTGGCTTTATTTAATCCTGAAAATGTAAATTCTGAAATTCAACATAAAATACAAAACGAACTTCAACTAAAAAACGAAGATTTTATTTTGATGTACTTGGGTTCTATCGGCACATGGTATATTTTGGAAGAAATGATGTCGTTTTTTTATGCACTAAAACAAAAAAAAACAAACGCAAAATTCTTGTTTATTACCAAAGATGAGCATCAACGGATTGTGGAAACTGCCGAAAAATATGGCGTTTCAGATAGTATTATTATTCGTCCCGGAAATAGAGAAGAAATTCCTTCATTGATTTCAATCGTTAATTTTTCATTGTTTTTCATTTTACCTTCTTATTCAAAAAAAGCATCTTCGCCAACCAAACAAGGTGAAATTATGGCAATGGGCATTCCTATCATTTGCAATGTTGGCGTTGGCGATACAGATAAAATTGTTCAAAAATATCAAAGTGGTATTTTAGTATCTTCTTTTGATGAAAAAGGTTATTCGGTAGCCATACAAAGTATGTCAACTTCGTTTTCAAAACAATCAATTATTGATGGTGCCAACGACTATTTTTCTTTAGAAAAAGGAATAGAAAAATATGCTAAGGTATATGGTTCTGTTTTTTAAAAATTAGTTTTCTAAAACCAATTTTTTAGGAGCTAATATTTTAAATGCAGTTGTGGGCAAGGAGACCACTTTAAATTTTTTAGCATATCGTTGTTGCAATACATCTAAATATGTTTTCAACACATCATTATATCTACATAAAAAAACTACTTGCTCTTTTCCAATTAAATCTGTGCTTAGATTTTTTAATTTCCGTTGTTTTAAAAAAGTAGCGTAATCCGGTGTGTAGGCATACCATCCGCTAATTAATATGTTGGGATATTTAAAAAAAGTTTCCGGCTTTTTCCAAGCATTCATTAAGTGAAAAGGAAAAGCATCTATGAACACAAATGTATATTCAGGATGATTATTTATGTCGTCCATATATGCTTTAAATTGTTGTTCGTTTTGGTGATGAACATCGGATAATTTTAAAACACAATTGAATTTATAAACCGCAAATACAAACAAAAGGAGCAATGCAGAGGTCTTTAGAATTGATTTTTTTTCGCTATTAATGCTATAATAAATATGAGTAAGAATGAGATAAATAAAGATTGGGTTGCTGACTCGAAACGGTAAATGCGCGCACGTTAGAAGCAATACAATTATTGACAGCAAAATGAAGGTATTAAACAAAACAAGTTTTCGTTTTTGAGGATTGGCCCACAACACTAAAGCAAGTGAAAGCAAAAAAATTAGTATAGAATAGCGTTCTAATTCAATAAATATTTTTAATTCTTGAACTACTTCATCCATATTTCGAATGGTACGAATTTCTTTTGCCAAGTGATTTAATTTTTCCGAATTCCAATAACTATCATCCGCTAAAAACCACCATTTAATAATTGAAATATCTTCAATAGAAAATCCGGCTTTGTTAATTTTAATTGAATCATATTGGATGGGTTGCGTTGCTAAGATGTTTAATGTTTCTATATTTCTATACGTTTTCTGTTGTTTGTAAATTCTATCATTGTTATTGATTATCATTAATAAGGCAAACAAAATAATGGAAATGAAAACAACTTTTCTTGTTGTAGATTTCTCCGTTTTATCTTGTAAAAGATATAATGGAACCACAAAAAGGAGAAAAATATAAAAACTTTCTTTCCTGATTAAAATAGCAAGGACAATAAATAATAAGCCAACAATTATTTTATACTTGTCTGTAACATTGCTCTGCAATAACAATAACGTCGTTACTGCACATAAGATGGCCACCATCGTAAATTGAATTGAAACGACGACCAACGAAAAGAGTCCGAGAAAAATGAAAATCGGAATAAACCAATAATAAAAAATAGAGGTGTTAATTCTAGTGGTTACTGTTTTTCCCATGGCGATAAAACAACACAATAAAACAAGCTCTAAATACAATGTATAAAAATTAAAACCCGGAAACGTACTAAACAAATACTGTAAAAATTTGCCTATAAAAATGTGCGATAAAACAATATGTGAAGATGGTGTTCCTGTAAAAATCCCGGCACAAATTCCATATATAATCTGGTCGTCGTTATTGTCAAATGCTATCGGAAAATAAAACCATAACAGAAGTATGGCCATGCCACAAAAAAACAGCGGTAATGTAGTATATTTATGCATTGTTGGCAATGCAAATATAAAAAATTTAAAGAATGGAGGAATGGTTCACACACTTAGTGCCAAACAAGTTTCTATTTCTTAATGACTTTCTCTTAGCGCCAATCGCGTTCGTAATTATTGTTGTATTGGCTAAAACGTATGCCAATAAACAAAAAGATGATGCCTACAAAAAATATTTTGTTCAAGGAATTATTGTACGATTATTTTCGTCTATCGTATTTGCATTACTTTACCAATATTATTATAATGGTGGCGGTGACTCAAGTACTTTTTTTACTTATTCCTTGCGCTTGAGAGAAATTTTAGGCGAAAATCCAAACGACTTTGCTAAACTCGTTTTCCACGCACCAACTGATTCTTTTTTTGTTTACAAACACTTTGGTCTTGGCTCCGAATTTTTCTTAAATGAAAGTACTAATTTAGTTATCCGAATAACTGTTTTACTTAGTCTTCCTTTGCTGAACACTTACTTATTAATTTCGTTTTTCTTCGCTCTATTTTGTTATTACGGATGTTGGAAAATATTTAGATTATTTTCTCAACTCTATCCACATTTAGAAAAGGAAATTGCTTGGGCGAGTTTATTTATTCCATCTGTATGTTTTTGGGGAACTGGCATTTTAAAAGACCCATTATGTTTAGGCGCATTAGGCACTTTAACTTATCATTTCTATAAATTGGTGTTTGAAAAAACAAAAATTATCCGTCGATTAATTGTAGTTGTTTTTTGCTTTTGGTTGTTAATGAAATTAAAAGTTTACATCATCTTATCGTTTATGCCGGCTTATGCATTTTGGATAATTTTTAGGTTTAAAGAAACCATCAAAAGTAAGTTTTTAAAAAGTGTAATGAGCCCGTTGATATTTATTGTATCTATAGGAATCGGAGCTATTATTTTAATTAAGATTGCAGCAGTGTCTGAACGATATAATTTAGAACAATTAGTTAGAACAGCAAAAGATACTCAAAATTGGCTTTTGTATTCTTCCATGCGTCAAGGTGGTTCGGGTTATTCATTAGGTAATATAGAATTTACACCGTTGGGAATTCTTAATGTATTTCCAAAAGCAATAAATGTAGCATTGTTTCGTCCTTACCTATGGGAAGCCAATAAACCTATTTTGGTTCCGGCTGCTTTAGAAGGGTTAATATCCTTGTATTTCACCATTCGATTATTATATAAATGTGGATTTATACGTTTTACTAAATTAATTATTATAAATCCCGAAATTCAATTTTGTATGATATTTTCTATCATCTTTGCCTTTGCAGTCGGCTTTACTTCGTATAATTTCGGTTCTTTAGTTCGATACAAAATTCCAATGATGCCATTTTATTTTATTGCCTTAATCATCTTATCAGATAAAGATAAAACAACGGCTGAAGACAAAGCATAATTTCAACTTTTTACAACTTCTTCTTTTGTCGTCTTTTTCCAAAGCCATGCCAAAACCATGCCGGCAATAATATGCCAAATTCCCCACCAAGCAGCAATCAGCGCCATACTTCCATTGCCATTAAAAAAAGTCAACACCAAAATCAAACCCAAGCCCGAATTGTGAATGCCTGTTTCAATAGAAATACTTCTGCAATGCGATTCTTGAAGTTTAAAGATTTTCGGGAAGATATAACCAACAGCAAATGCCATTGTATTTTGTATAAACACAAACCAAAATATTTGAGATAAATTATCTATAAAAATGTTTTTGTTAGCAATAAATGCACCAACCAAAAAGGAAAGAAAAAACAACAAAGCAATAGCTTTTATAGGCTTATTTAATTTTTCTACAAAAGCCGGTTTCTTCTCTTTTAAGTAAATGCCAACTACTAAAGGCAATAATAATAAAAGGGCAATTGAGCCTAATAAACTCCAAAATGAAATATGAATTTCTTGTAGTAAATTGCTTGCCGGTGCATAATGAGAAGCATAAAAATAAAAATTAAAAGGCGTGGTAAAACTCGCCATCAAGGTTGAAATAGCAGCAATACTAATAGATAAAGGAACATAACCTTTAGCGAGATAGCAAATATAGGTGGACATATTTCCACAAGGACAAGCCGCTACCATCATCATGCCCATTGCAATAGATACTGAAGGTTTTAAAATTAAAATCAACAAAAAAGTAAACAACGGCAATAAAATAATTTGCGAAATGCTGCCTATAATTACCGACTTCGGATTAGTAAACAATACCTTAAAATCTTCTCTTTTAATGTCGATAGCTAAAGAAAATAAAATGAAAATCAAGCACAATTTTAAAATCAACAAACTCTCGGAATGTGCTTCAATGTTGATGTTCTGTATGGTTTCCATGCTCTAAAAAATCAGTTTATGAAGTCCAGCAAACCATAATTTCTCTTGGTCCGTAATAGGGCAATCTTCCGTGCGAAGTCGAAAAATTATCGATATACAAAACATCGCCTTTTATCCAAGGTTGAATAACTAAATTTTTCCAAATTACATCTTGTATATGTTCGACGTAATCCTCCGGAATTGACGAATCATCACCAAACACAACATGCATACTTTGTTCGTTCGGATCTTTTGTCCATTTTTTATACAACGTCATCGCTTCTAAAAGCATGCTCGTTTTAAACGTTTCCCAGCGTTTTTGTCGCTTGTGAATTCTGCTGTATTCATCGGCTGCCGCACTTAAATGAAAAACTTGCGTATGATTAAACCACACTTTTTCTTTCGTAAACGGATGTATTTTAATGCTATCGTTTTTATTTGTCATACGTAAACCATCATTCGGTTTCCATTCGCAAATAATATCGTATTCCGCACATTTTTTTTCTACTTCTTCTTTGTTGGTCGTATGAAACATATCTTTCCAACTTTTCAATTGAAAACCGCTGGTGCTTTTTTCATTTGGAGATGAATAATTGCGAATATGTTTAACGCCTTTGCGCTCAAATTCTTCTCTAATTTTTGGATCTAAATCTTGATATACTTTTCTGAAATCACATATTGGTGTTTCGCCGCCATATTCGGGTTGAATATTGCAATAAAAAAACAAGCGTCGTGGTGCTGCAGGCAAAAAACTCATTTCACAATGTTGCATAATAGGATAATGTGGTGGTAGCTCGCTGGCAGAAAAAACAAATTCTGTTTTCTTATCACGAGGAGATGTACCTAAGTAATCATCTTTTAAATCCGGTTCTGTTGTTTTCGCTACATCTTCAAAATCTTGTGGTGTTTGTACATCAAATCCTCGAAATAAAATCGCACCTGATTCTATTAATTTCTGTTCGAGCATTTTTCTGTTTTCGCTTATCCATTGCAATAGTGTTGCCTTGCTTTTGTCGCTACTCGATGGCGTTACTATCAACGGCAATTTTGATTTTTCTGAAAAATACGCTAAGTTCATTGTCAATTCTTGTTAATAGAATTAAATATACTAAATAGATTTGTTTAATGAAATTTTTTAGATGATAAGTTTGCCGAGAAATACCATTACTACTGCGCGATTAAACTTGCAACCTTATCAAGTTCTATATGCTTTAGATTTTTTTACGTTGATAAGAAAAAATGAAAATCGATTAGTCGAATATTTTCCTAAAACTTTAGAAGCTACACAAACCTTAAACGACACAAAAGATTGTATTCAAGAAAAAATCTTTGATTGGAATAAAAAAAAATCTTTTGCTTTTATGATTTTTTTGAAAGAAGATAATTCACTAATCGGTCACATCAACATCAAAGATATAGATTGGAAAAAACGTAGTGCCGAACTATCTTATTTTATTGATGAAACACACGAAAATCAAGGCTTGATGTCGGAAGCTATTCAGTGTTTATTGCAACTCTGTTTTAAAATTTTGAAGTTGGAAAATGTTACCGCACAAATTGTTAATGATAATACGACAAGCATAAAAGTGGCGCAAAAAAACGGACTGCAATACGAAGGTGCATTTTATCATACTACGCAAAATAACAACCATATTAGTCGATATGGAATTTCTAAAGAAGTTTATTTAGGTTGATTTTTGCTTGTTTTTTTATGGCAATGACAATCTACTAAATGGTCGTTGATTAATCCTGTTGCTTGCAAATGTGCATACAAAGTAGTGGAGCCTAAAAATTGAAATCCACGCATTTTCATATCTTTTGCCAAAGCATCGGAAACACTTGTTGTTGCCGGCACTTCTTTTAAAGTTTTCCATTTATTGACGATAGGTTTGTTGCACACAAATTGCCATATATAATTAGAAAAACTGCCGAACTCTTTTTGTACTTCCATAAATCGTTGGGCATTATTTACGGCAGCTTTTATTTTGGCTCGGTTGCAAATAATGCTTGCATCTTGCATCAATTTTTCTATTTTTTCTTCAGAAAATTTAGCTACTTTTTTATAATCAAAATCGGCGAATGCTTTTTTGTAACCTTGTCTTCGCTGTAAAATTGTCCACCAACTTAAGCCGGCTTGCGCGCTTTCCAACACTAAAAATTCAAAATGCTTTTTGTCGTCATACGTTGGTTTTCCCCATTCTTCATCGTGATATTTTTCGTACAAAGGCTTTCCCACACACCAACCGCAGCGAATTATTTCTTTAGCCATAATTTTTATTTATAAATCTAATGTACTGAAAATTAAAAACCTATTTTTGTACTAATGAAAGAAATTTCTTCCATACACAATCCTTTGATAAAAAAAATCTTGCTCTTGCAAGAAAAATCAAAATATAGAAAAGCAGAACAACTTTTTGTAATTGATGGTTGGAAAGAAACAAAAATGGCAATAGCGAATCATTTTAATATCGAAACCATTTTATTTTCTGAAACCTTAATAAATACTACACTTTTTGAGGAAATTCAAGCTGAAATAAAGCAACAAAAAACAAGCATAAATTTAGTTCAGGTAAGCGAAGAAATATTTCAAAAAATTGCAGTTCGCGGAAATACATCAAAAGTTGTAGCTGTTGCCGAACAAAAAGTACACGGCTTATCTCAACTTCAACTGAAAGAAAATGCGATTGTGTTAGTGTTAGATGCTATTGAAAAACCCGGAAATCTCGGTGCTATTTTACGCATTGCAGATGCTGCCAATATTGATGCTGTTTTATGTTGCGATATTGCTACCGATATTTATAATCCGAATGTCATACGTTCGTCGGTTGGTTGCTTGTTTACGACTTCTGTTGCGGTTGCTACAAAAGAAACCATTCTTCAATTTCTACAAGAAAAAAATATCGCCATTTATACTACTTCATTAAAAGCTGCCAAAAATTATTTACACGAAAATTATACCCAAGCATCTGCTTTTGTTTTTGGAACAGAAGCCAACGGCGTTGATGTATTTTGGGAAAATAATTCTACACAAAATATTATAATTCCGATGCGCGGTCAAAACGATTCTTTGAATGTTTCCAATAGTGTTGCTATTGTTTTGTTTGAGGCTTTGCGCCAACGTACTTAATTTATGTTTGTAGTAAATTCCAAATTTTCTCATTTGGAGTCGGAGCTATAATTTCTATTTTCTCTTTTTTTATCGGATGAATAAATTCAATTTTCCGCGCATGTAAATGTATGCTGCGTGCATTTTCATTGGGGCGTTCATAACCGTATTTAATATCGCCTTTTATCGGCGCGCCAACTTTTGCCAACTGCGCTCTTATTTGATGAAAACGACCGGTTTCTAATTGGATTTCTAATAAATAATATTTTTCTATGTTGGCAATTACTTTATAATGCAAAATACATTTTTTGGAATGCACCACTTCTTTATCAAACAATTTTGCTCTACGTTGTTTTTCATTTTTTTGATGATAGTGAACAAGCGTTCCAGATGTTGGTGTATTTCCTGAAATCGTCGGCAAATTTTTTACAACTGCCCAATAAGTTTTTTGAATTTCTTTCGTTTGAAAAAGTGCATTTAATCTCGATAAAGCTTTGCTGGTTCTAGCAAACAACACTACACCGGAAACCGGTCTATCTAAGCGATGCACCACACCTAAAAACACTTCGCCCGGTTTTTCATATTTTTCTTTGATATAGGTTTTTACAAATTCACTTAGCGGTTGGTCGCCGGTTTCATCGCCTTGCACGAGGTCGCCATTTTTTTTATTAACGGCAATAATATGGTTGTCTTCATATAAGATTTCCAACATTCGCTTTTTTCACTTTAGATTTTTCCAAAGTTAGCGTAAATTCGTAGAATGTACCAACCACCAATAATAATCTTAGGCATGCATCGCAGTGGCACCACGATGATTACGAAATTATTGGAAAATTTAGGCTTGTTTGTCGGTGCAGAAAAAGAAGTCAACAACGAAGCGCTTTTCTTTTGGGAAATAAATAATTGGATTTTTGATTTGCACACCGCAACTGCCGAAAAGCCGTACAATATGCGCTACAAAAATCCGGCTGGAGAAAAAGTAATTCTAGAAACTTTAGAACATTATATTCAATCGGGTAGACGTAAACAATATTTAGGTTCGTTTGCATCAAAATATAAGAGTATTAAACAGCTTGATTTTCCGTATGGTTGGAAAGATCCAAAAAATACATTTACGATTGATTATTGGAAACACATTTTTCCTAATCCAAAAATTATTCATATCTACAGAAATCCGATAGATTCGGTTTCGAGTTATATCGAACGCGATTTAGAAATGAAAAATAAATTTGAGTGGAATTGGAAAAAAAAGTTGAAACGTCATTTTTTAATCAGCAAAAATTTCCATCAAAATTTTCGATTAACCAATATCGAAGAAGGTTATAATTTGTGGGAAGAATATGTCGAAAAAGCACTTTCGCTACAACGAGAATTTCCGGATTATTTATCGATAAAATATGAAGATTTTTTAGCAAATCCTAAAAATCAAATCCAAGCATTATTGGCATTTTGTGCATTGCAACCTAAGCCTGAAAAAATTGAAGAGGAAATAAAAAACATCAACAGCAATCGAGCGTATGCGTTTTTAAAAAATGAAAATTATGTTCAATTTTATCAGCAAATAAAAAACAAACCTATCTTACAGCAATTGGGTTATCACGAATTATAATGCAAGCTTCTGTTCAAATATTATTGGCAACCTACAACGGCGAAAAATTTTTGCGACAGCAATTAGATAGTTTATTTCAACAAACCTATTCCGACTTTCAAGTACTTATTCGCGATGATGGTTCAACAGATCAAACGCTTGCGATTATTCAGGAATATCAAGCAAAAAATCCTGGAAAAATTATCTTCATTAAAGATGAAAATAAGAATGTTGGCGCTACGCAAAATTTTGGAATTTTAATGCAACATGCCAACGCCGATTATATTTTCTTTTGTGATCAAGATGATGTTTGGTTGCCTCAAAAAATAGAATTATCTCTTCAAACAATAAAAAAATTAGAAGAAGATACTACAATTCCTTGCATGGTTTATTCCGATATGAAGTTAATGGATGAAAATGGAAACATCACACAAAACTCTACTTGGAAACAATTAAAATTACATCCAAAATTTTTTACGCTCAACAGATTATTAGTTCAAAACATTCCACATGGTTGCGCTATCGCTATCAATAAAAAAATGTTGGCATTAGCTCGACCATTACCGAAACAAGCCATCTTGCACGACCACTGGATTGCTTTATTAGCAGCAAGCATCGGCAAACACAAAGCGATTGAAACGCCTTTAGTTTTATTGCGCAACCACGCACAAAATGTAACGCGAAAACAGAAAAATGCAGGTGGTTTTTTGAAGCGCATTTTTAAAAACAGCATTTCTAAACAAGCATACGAACATTTTATTGACATTCGTGTGGCTCAAGCAGAAGCACTAAAAGAACGGTTATTATCACAAAATTTTTCTTCGCAAATTATTGATGATTTTATTGCTTTGAAAAACAGCTCAAGTTGGCAACGGAAAAATTTGATTTTGAAAAATAAATTTTTTAGAACCACACTTTGGCATACGTTTAAAATGTTTATGCGGTCTTAATCTTATTTATTTTCTTTACATTTGACATATTAAACATAAACACTTTTGAAGAATATTCTCATTACCGGCGGCGCAGGATTTATTGGCTCTAAGTTGTCTTTAAAATTAATTTCTAATAACTATAAGGTTACAGTTTTAGATAATCTATCTGAGCAAATTCATGGAAAAAATCCCGAAACAACTTCGCCTTTATTTCAAATAATAAAAGATAAAGTACAGTTTATTAAAGGCGATGTAACTAACAAAAAAGATTGGCAAACTGCCTTGCAAAACCAACATATTGTAGTGCATTTAGCTGCAGAAACCGGCACCGGACAAAGCATGTACGAAATTGAACGCTATACGAATGTGAATGTTGGCGGCACTTCTATTTTGTTAGATTATTTAACTAACGAAAAACATCAAATAGAAAAAGTAGTTGTGGCAAGCTCGCGCGCTGTGTATGGCGAAGGAAAATATTTTTCTCAAAAACAGCAACAATATTTTTATCCTTTAGATAGGCAAGAAGCCGATTTACAAGCCGGCATTTTTGAGCTGAGAAATCCGACAGACAGCAACGAATTTTTGGAAGTAGTGGCAACTGATGAACAAAGTAAAATTCAACCAAAATCTATTTATGGTTTGACGAAATACCATCAAGAACAAGCCATCATGATTTGTTGTCAATCGTTAGGAATTCCGTCTGTTGCTTTTCGTTATCAAAATGTATATGGTCCTGGTCAGTCGCTCAGTAATCCGTACACCGGTATCTTGTCTATTTTTTCTACTCGAATTCGACAAAATAAGTCGATTAATATTTTTGAAGATGGCAAAGAAAGTCGAGATTTTGTTTTTATTGATGATGTCGTGGAAGCAACTTTTAGTGGTATAGATAATAGCAACGTCAACAATGCCATTATTAATGTCGGCACCGGAATTTCAACTTCTGTGTTGGCTGTAGCTCACGCATTAATGCGCAATTATGAAAATGAAATTCCATTAGAAATTTCCGGTCAATATCGCAAAGGCGACATTCGTCATAATTTTGCAGATATTTCTCTATTAAAAAATATCTTGGATTTCACTCCACAAATTTCGTTTGAAAACGGTTTGCAACAGTTTTGTAATTGGGTGAAAGAACAGGCATTATCGACGGATAATTACGAACAATCTTTAGCCGAATTAAAAGCCAAAGGTTTGATGAAATAATCCTCAATAGAAATTAATTTTCTGTTCGATATTTACTCACTTTATTTCTTATTTTTATGGCAATGGCTTGGCAACATTCTACTTCTGTTTATCAAATTTACCCACGTTCCTTCTACGATAGTAACGGCGATGGCATCGGCGACATTCAAGGTATCATTCAAAAATTAGATTACATTCAATCTTTAGGATTTGAAACGATTTGGATTTCTCCTTTTTATTGTTCGCCTCAAGAAGATTTTGGTTACGATATTTCTGATTATTGTAATATCGCACCGGAATATGGCACGATGCAAGATGTAGAACAATTGATTAATGAAGTTCATCTTCGAAAAATGAAAATTGTGTTGGATATGGTGATGAATCATACATCCGACAAGCATCATTGGTTTTTAGAATCGAAGAATAGTAAAAACAACCCAAAAGCCGATTGGTATATTTGGCGAGATAAACCCAACAATTGGAAAAGTATAATTGGTCCTAAAGCTTGGCATTACTGCGAAGAGCGTCAACAATATTATTATGCTTCTTTTTTGCCTTTTCAGCCCGACTTAAATTATCGAAACCCGGAAGTGAAACAAGCGATGTTTGATGTTTGTCGATTTTGGTTGCAAAAAGGTGCGGATGGTTTTCGCTTGGATATTTTTAATTGCATCATAAAAGATAAAGATTTTCGTGACAATCCTTTTTCGTTGTTGCATGCATTTCCAACAGAAGATTATCCCGGCGGCAATTTTCAAATCAGAAAATATTCATTAAACCAAGATGAAAATTTTGCACTGGCACAAGAACTGCGACAAGTAATTGATGAATTTTCTCCACCGAGAATTTTAATAGGCGAAGTGTTCGGTAAACACGAATTGAAGAAAAAATACTTAGGCAATAACGATGGTTTGCATTTAATTTTCTTGTTTGAAATGTTGTTTTATAAATTCAAAGCTAATTTTTTTAGAAAGCAAATTATATCGTTTAACGAGCATTACGCAGCGCCATTAATGCCAACTATGGTATTTTGTAATCACGATTATTATCGAAGTATTCGGCGCGTTAAAAACAATATAGAAAAAGCAAAAGTGCTGGCATTTTTGCAACTTACGTTACGTGGCGTTCCTACGGTTTACAACGGCGAAGAAATTGGTATGCAAAATGGAAAAATCTCTATAAAAAATGGAAAAGATGCGTTGGCAAAAGTTTATAGTTGGGTGCCTCAATTTATTGCCAATGTATTGCCGGTTGCCATTAACAGAGATAATTGCCGAACGCCAATGCAATGGAATAATGAAAAAAATGCCGGTTTTTCTTCTGCCGACAAAACGTGGTTGCCTGTTAATGAACATATCGGCGACAGACATGTTGCTGCGCAAGAAAATGATGAACATTCGTTGATGGCTGTGTTTAAATCGCTTTTACATCTTAGACGAGAAATGCCGGCATTACACAGTGGCGATATCGACATTATCAAAACCAATCATCAGCATATATTAGGGTTTTCACGCACATTCGAAAATGAGAAATTAGTGCTATTGGTTAATTTTAGTGATGCGCCAATTTCAAATTCAATTAATGTTCCTGTTAAAGCATTTATTTATTCTCTCAAACAAAAAAAGAATTTCGACGGAAAGTTAGATGCTTATGATGCGGTTATTTTGAAAATATAAGAAAACAATGTTTACGTATTTCTGTTGTTTTGTATAATTTAGTCGATAAAACAAGAATATGGAGTTAACTACTGACGAACATATCATCAATAAGTTTAGAGAAATGATAGCCAAGCGTTATGATTACGAGGATTTGATAAAACGTTTGGATGTGCCGAAAAATATAAGCGAAGCCAATGTGTTGGAAGTAAAAGATTATTTTCTGAATACGATTTATCCACCTGCAGTTGAGCGAAAAAAATTGGAAGAAGCGTTTGGTGAATTAGCAGATTATGTTCGTTCTCCAAAAAAAATATGGGCATTATTCGGCGACATGGCGCGCGCATTATTTAAGTTTGGACGGCATTTTATGCAGGCAATGCGTGCCGGAATGGATTCCTTAAATTCTTTTGTTGGTGCTAAAAATTTTGAAGCTTCGATGGCTGCTATTGCCAATAAAAACAGCATTGTTCCGCCCATGAGCGATGAAGATTTTGAAGATACTTTATATCAATTGCCAAGAGAAGAAGTGGAGAAATTTATCAGCGATGTAAAAAATTTATTTGGTGCGATGGTAAATACAAAATTGCTTCAAAAAACGTTAGATATTTTACAGCATGTGATAGAAACCATGGAGAAAAAACCTCAAACTTTTCCGAAGAAAGATGTAGATGGTATAAAATTAGGCAAGGAATTGTTGCAACGCGGTTATGATATTTTTTCCAAATACGATGAAGCTACTAAAACAGCTATGGTAGAGCTGATTTATAAAAATGAAATGTGGTATATGGAAGATGTTTATCGAAGAAAAGAAGATAAATAAACCTGTTTTTTTAAGTATTCTTTACATTTCTATGTCGATGTATTTAATACATTTGTAAGTTGAAGTATGGCGCGCAAGATAATTTATACAGACGATGCTCCGGAACCAATTGGTCCGTATTCGCAAGGTGTTTTAGTAAATGGTATGTTGTTTGTTTCCGGACAAATTCCTATTGATCCTTTTTCAGGTGCTTTGGTACAAAATAGTATTGAAGAAGAAACCGAACAGGTTATGCAAAATTTGAAAGCTATTTTACAAGCAGCAGAGATGGATTTTACTAATGTGGTAAAATGCTCGATTTTCTTGACTGATATGCAACATTTTCCAAAAGTAAATGCCGTTTATGGAAATTATTTTGATAAAAATGCACCGGCGAGAGAAACGGTTGAAGTCAGCATATTACCTAAAAATGCACGCGTAGAAATTTCTTGTATTGCAGTAAGATAAATTGAAAAAAATAAAACATGAAAAATTTTCTAATCCTTGTTTGTATTGTATTTATAATACCAAAACCAAATATACAAGCTGCTGATTTTTGTAAAGCTGCTAAAGATAGTGTAGCTAAACAGTTTGCAAAAGGTGAAATGGCATTTTATCTTTCTAGTATAAATGAATTTCTGCCTACTTATTTCATTACCATTTCTAATTCTCATTACGAACGTCAAAAAATTAATTATGTAGAAAAGGATACAACTAATAAAGTTAAAGTAATACCTAAGGCATATAAAAATGAAGTTAAACGAAATGAAATGAATTATTTGCCGGCTGATGCATTTCTAAATAAAAAACAATCTCTTTCTGTAAATCCTAATGATACGAGTTCTGTATTTAAAGCTTGTTTCAACAACCAATTCAAATCTAAATTAGATTCTGCTTTTAAATGTGATTTTTTTAATAATGTAGATTCCATTTTAGATACTTATGATAAAATAGGAAAAGGATATAGTAATATAGAGTTTCCGGGTGGTGCAGATGCTTTACAAAATTTTATGAATTCTCATATTACGCTTCCAAAAGATATAAAAACGTCGGATAAGGAAAAAGATGTACGAATATATTATTCATTTATTATTGACGAAAAAGGCGTTGCTTCTAATTATAAATTAATTAAATCGAATTGCAAAGCGTGTGAAGATATCGTTTTACAAGGCATTAAGCAGTTGCCTGCATTTAAACCTGCAGTTGAAGCCGGGAAAAAAATTAGAGTAGTTTACATTTTGCCTTATGTTCAACAATTGAATTAACAAGAAATTTTTACGCTTCCTTTTTAGTATTTCTTGAAACAATTAAATGTTTATATTTACTTTGGTATAAACTTTATTTATGTTGCGCGCCACTTTTACTGAGCAATTTCGTCAAGTTGTCATTTTTGCATTACTTACAGCTTTAGGAATTTTGATTTTTATTCAAATCAATTTTTTAGTGCCCGGCATTTTAGGCGCAATAACTATATATATTTTAAATAGAAAAGTGCTATTTAAATTAGTCCATCAAAAAAGATGGAACCGCTATGTAGCAACCTGTTTATTACTCTTGGTAGATGCAATTGTATTGTTAATTCCTTTCGGTTTAGCCATACTTTTTGCTGTACCTAAATTGCAAAACTTTACTCATAATGCGAATGATTTATTTCTTGGAATAAAAGAAATTATAAAAAAAATTGATGCCTACACAGGCATTGAATTATTGTCAAAAGATAATCTAAAAAATATTCCATCCATTGTATCTTCCTTTTTGCCAAATTTTCTGAATATCACGGCTAACATCTTTATCAATTTAAGCACAATGTTTTTTATTTTGTTTTTCTTATTATTTCATTCCAACAAAATTGAAAATACTCTATTAAAATTTATTCCATTAAGAGATGAAAATAAAAAATTAGTAACATCAGAAACCAAAAGTATCGTTACTTCTTATGCCATCGGAATTCCCGTAATTGCTATTGCTCAAGGTTTTTGTGCGTATATTGGTTATAAAATTTTCGGCATTTCTGATCCTATACTTTGGGGTTTCGTTACTTGTGTTTTATCGGTTATTCCATTTGTGGGTTCGAGTCTAATTTGGATTCCGCTTTCGGTCTATTTAATTTCTAACGGACAAACTGAAAGCGGCATTTTCTTAGCACTTTATTGTATTGTTGTTGTATTGAATATTGATAATGTGCTTCGCTTGTTTTTATTAAAAGCTTTCGCTGATATTCATCCTTTAATTACCTTGTTTGGTGTGATTACAGGCTTGAAATTGTTTGGATTTATGGGTTTAATTTTCGGACCTTTATTGGTTTCTTATTTTTTGTTGATGATAAGAATTTATGTCAACGAATTTTCTACAACAGCAGAATCTTGATTAGGTTTATTAAGTTGCTCCACTAAAATTTTATTTACTTCATTTGATTTATTTAATATCATTTGATGTGTTCCATTTAAAATAGGAATGGCATTTTTTAATTTTTTAAAAGGAAATACTTCATCTTTAGTGCCGTGTATATGGATAATATCTTTTCTATAATTTTCATCGCCTTTCCAATTAATTATAGCATTGATGCACCAATACAAAAAATCCGGTGGGTTATTTTTTGCCATACTAATGGCCATTTTTCTCAATGCCGGAGTTTTTAAAACTTCTCGTTTAAATAAACTGCCCATTTTTATGGCATTGATAAAGCCGCTGCCGGGTAAAATCTTATGGAGTTTTGAAACGTGTAAAAATTTCAATTTAAACGGCATTTCTGCTCGACTTTTTATCGATGAAATCAGCACTACTTTTTCCGGATGTACGTGTTTAATTAATTCCATTGTCATAATGCCGCCCATGGAATTGCTGATAATATTAAAAGGTTTTGTCGTATCGATTAATGGAATAAATTTTTTGGCGTAAGTTTCTATCGTGTCTTTCTTATCATGCTTGGGAAAAGGTAAATACACTGCATTTTCTACAGCAACCATTTGATATTTAAATAAGCGTTCGTCTGATGCAATACCGCCGATAAAATAATTAGTAGGAGAGGACACTTATTTTTGTTTTAGATGTTATTACAATCCAACTTTTGCGCTTATTTCCAACATTCTATCTATCGGAATTTTTGCTTTTAATCTCAATTCTTCGTCCATTGTTAGTTCAGGTAATTCATACTTCAAACAAGTATAAATTTTTTCCAAGGTATTCAACTTCATGTGTGGACAATCATTGCAAGCACAACTATTATTTGGCGGTGCCGGAATAAACGTTTTATTTGGCGATGCTTGCATCATTTTATACAAAATACCGGTTTCTGTTGCGACGATAAATTCTTGTGCATCGTCTTTTTGAGTGAATTTTAATAAACCGGTTGTAGAGCCAATAAAATCGGCGACATCTAAAACTGCAGTTTCACATTCCGGATGTGCGATTACTTTTGCGTTTGGATGTTTTTCTTTCAACTTCATAATTTTCTCTAAAGAAAAAATTTCGTGTACCATACAAGAACCATTCCACAACACCATTTCTCGTCCGAGTTTTTTAGAAAGATAAGCACCTAAATTTCTGTCCGGAGCAAAAATAATTCCGGTATCTTCCGGTATTTCTTTAACGATATATTCGGCATTTGAGCTGGTGCAAATATAATCGCTGAGTGCTTTTATTTCTGCAGAGCAATTGATATACGAAATCACTTTGTAGTCTGGATATTTATCTTTGAATTTTTGAAATTCTTCGGGCGGACAACTATCAGCCAAAGAGCAACCAGCTTTAAAATCCGGTAAAATTACTTTTTTGGTTGGATTGAGAATTTTTGCAGTTTCTGCCATAAAATGGACGCCGGCAAATAAAATAATGTCAGCATTGGTTTCTTTGGCTTTTTGGGCTAATTGCAAACTATCACCAATGTAGTCGGCAACATCTTGAATATCGGCTTCTTGGTAATAATGCGCCAATAAAACGGCATTTTTTTCTTTTTTTAATCTTTCAATTTCTGAAAAAATATCAAGCGTTGGGTCAACTGAAATATCTAAAAAACCGCGGTTGGGCAATTCGGCAATTTTTTCTTTGATGTCTATTATTTCTTCCATTTTTTAAAAATCTGAGTCAAA